>CAZYYF010000099.1:0-1074 GCA_964650875.1 uncultured bacterium | reverse complement strand
TAATTTTATAAACATCAATAATTAATCTTTTTACAGCACTTGCGACTTTCTTTTGAGCATCTGAGATACTATGTGTTTCTTTAAGAACTGTTTCATACACCTGACGAATTTCTGTCCCGATATTAATTTTTGAAATTCCAGCACGCACTCCTTCTAAAATTGATTCCTTCTTTATTCCAGAACCCCCATGAAGAACAAGGGGAATATTATTAGTAACTTCATTGATTTTTTTTATATGTTCAATATCAAGAGTTGCTTCAACTTTTGGTTTGTTTTTTATCGCCTCACTTATTGCACCATGTATATTTCCACACGAAATAGAAAGCCAATCAACACCTGTTTCTTTTACAAATTTTGAAGCTTCCTCGGGTGAAGTAAATCCCATTTTTGTCATAATAATCTCTTGATAAGTAATATTATTTTTCTCATGTCCAAATACTCTTCCTAATTCTGCTTCAACAGGAATATTTTTTTTATGGGCAATATCAACTACTGTCTTTGTTACTTCAATGTTTTCCTCTAAAGAAACTCTTGATCCATCTATCATTACTGAATCGAAACCCAAATCAATACCTTCCTGAATTAAATCTTTCCAGTTCACCCTATTACCGTCTTCATCAATTACAGGAATATGGTCAAGATGTAAGGATGTCAATTCACTATTTTTCGTCAATTTTCTATACTCATCAGCAACATTTTTGAAACTTTTTGCTTCAAATTTTTCTACTTCTATTCTTGAAACTTCAATCATAGCAAAAGTATTTGTCTCTTCTAATGCTTTGAAAATTGGTTTCAGCATAGGAATATAAGGTATATTAAAGGCAGGAATTAGAATTTTTAATCTCACAGCCTTATTCATAATACTTCTTATATCAAATTTGTTTTGTTTCATTTTCTAAAGGCAGGGTGCATTTATAACTATTTTCCATGTTATTTCACTTCTGGTTCAATCTATGTTGATTGTCCGACGCAATATCAGAATCACGTCACAAATGTCAAACGAGCCGTCACCGTTTTATTTGGACAGAAATTAGATGTATTAAAACATCTTTTGTCACTCCTGTCAACAAGATT
>CAZYYF010000098.1:0-5016 GCA_964650875.1 uncultured bacterium | reverse complement strand
GATGTTTCTGGATAAACTCAACGGCTTTGCCCACTGTTTTAACCTGTAACGCCGCATCTTCTTCCATTTCAATGTCAAACTCTTGTTCAAATGCAGCAACAAGTTCAAGGCTCTGGGCGCTTTCTGCTCCAAGGTCCTCTACAAACCTACTGTCTGCCGTTATTTTGTGCTCATCTATCCCAAGTACTTCCCTTACAACTTTCTTTACCCTCTGTTCCACTTCGCTATTATCCATAACTACGCTCCTTTATTATTGCTTTTGTTTACGGCTCTTTTGTATGGATTCTTTTCTTTCAAAAGCAGTCATTTCATAGACATACCTTATAACAGATTCTTCCTCTGGCATTAACTGTCTCTTTCTTCTTGCCATTACAGATTTTGCTGTAGCCAGCATCATTTCCAACCCATATCCTTTCATAAACTTCCCGTTGACATACCACATAAAAGAAGGGAAATATTTGGGTAGTATGTTTTCTGCTGTGATGTTGCCCATAATGCCTACTACGGTACCGGTATTTAACAGTGTGCCTATGCTCGTCTTGGTATGGTCTCCTATAAATGAGCCGACCTTCAGCTCCCCTGTATCTACCGGTTTTCCGTTCAGGTAGACAGATACATTGCTATAGTCGTTTTTCAGGTCACTGTTCGTAGTTAACGCCCCAAGGTTGACAAATTCCCCGATATAACTATGACCAATAAAACCATCGTGATACTTGTTAGTGTAGGAATGAAAGATGGATTCTTCCACTTCTCCCCCTACCTTACAGACCTCTCCAAAGCTACAACCTTCTCTTATGTTTGCTCCCGGCATAATATCGGTATTTTTGCCGATATAGCATGGGCCTTCTATCCTTGCAAAGGGAAAAATCTGGGCTCCTTCATCTATATATACCGGACCCGTTTGTGTATCAATGACAACAAAAGGATGTACCCTGGTTTTTTCAGATATAAAAACATCTTTTTCATCGCCGACTATCGTTGCTTTGGAGGAAAAATCCCCTTTTATCCCTTGTTTACCTGCGTGTTTGAAATCGGATGTGAGAATTTTTGGATTATGGCGAATAAAATGCCAGGGATATTCAATAAGAATAGCTTCTTTCTGTTGTTCGTAAATATTTGATGATACCGATTGCAGGAATTCTTCAAAGTTTCCATGCCAGAGATTAGAAGCAGTTTCTTTTTTTAACAGGGCATAAATAATATCTTTTCCAGACTTAACCGTTTTTTCTTCTTCAAGGAATATCTTTTCCTCGTCTGTCATTATCCATCTGCCGTTTATAAGAAGGATATCATCGTCGAAAAAAGATTCATCGTTAACAGATATACCGTATTTTTTCTTTGCAAGTTCCTTCAGATAATCCCTTACCCATAAGCCTTTTTCTGCTCCGGGTAGTATCGCAAGCATCTTTTCAAAAACAGAAAAAAAACCGCATCTAAGTTCAAAAACACACTTGAGTAAAGAAAGAGGTGTTAGGTTAACCCATTTGCTATCTTCATATATCAGTATTTTCATTTCGATTTCTCCTTACCTTCACAAACCAATAATAGCCAAGTTTTTCCAATAAACCTACAAGAGTCAGCCAGTTGGTTAGTTAAACCAGAAGGCATGTTATTGCTGTAACTCCAATGATATCATCAACGTTGGCTCCCCTTGAAAGGTCGCTTACAGGTTTTGCAAAACCCTGAAGGATAGGACCTAAAGCAGCTGCTCCGGCAAGGTACTGCGTCAGTTTATAAGATATGTTTCCAGAATTGAGATCGGGAAATATCAGGATATTGGCATTGCCTGCCACAGGAGAAAATTCTTTCAGCTTCTTTTGCGCCACTTTTTCCACTAAAGCCGTATCTGCCTGAAATTCTCCGTCTAACAAAATTTCATTGTTTATCTCTTTTGCCATAACTACAGCTCGCTGAACTTTTTCTACAACGGGGTGAGCAGCCGAACCTTTGGTGGAAAACGAGAGAAATGCAACCCTCGGTTGTTCTCCCATAAGTTTTTCAAAATTGTTTGCTGTGGAAATAGCAATTTCTGCCAGTTGTCGTGAATCAGGTTCTATGTTTACCGCGCAGTCAGCATAAAAAAGATTTTTACCTCCGGGCAAGGACATGATGAAGAAACTGGATGGCGTTGTTATGTCTTTACTATATCCTGCTGTAAGTATTGCGGACTGTATGACATTTGCAGTTGTACTGGCAGCGCCTGCCACCATTGTATCTACCCTGCCAGACGCAAGAAGCATGCCACCAAAAATAAGGTTTCTCCTGAGAAGTTTTTCTGCCACGGCTTTTTTTATATTGCTACGTTTTGCACAGTAAAGAGCTACAAGTTCTTCCATCTGCGGATATGAGGCAGGATCTATCAATTCTATATCTTGAATGGAGATATGATTTGCTTCTGATAGAGACTCAATTTCTTGTCTCTTGCCAATTATCACAGGACGGGCAATTTTTTCTCTGTGGAGGATATAGGCCGCGTTAAGTATCCTGGCATCTTCTCCTTCAGGAAAGAGAACCGTTTTATTCCTGCTTTTTGCCTTTTCTATAAATTCTTTAATAAGTATTTCCATTTTACTTGCTTTTGTGCCTCTGTCTCTAATATTACCAACTTTAATGAGATTTTACTCATTCCACTCCGGATGGGCACATTAAAAAATAGGCATCTCTATTTTACCTTCTGCCTCCTGTGTAAACTTATAATATGAATATCTCTTTAAGGAAAAAGCTGATTCTTCGTCCAGTATAACGTTAACTCTCGGATGAAGTTGCAGGGCTGAGGCTGTTACCATACTTGTCAGTGGCCCTTCAATGGCCTGGGCTACTATGTCAGCCTTGTTTTCTCCTGAAGCGAGAAAAAGTATTTCCCTTGCTTCAAGTATTGTTCCTATGCCCATAGAAAGGGCGAACTGGGGTACCTCCTCGGAATTATTAAAAAACCGTGAATTATCGTTTATGGTTTGTGCGTCAAGGGATACCAACCTGGTTCTTGAATTGAAAGAAGAGCCTGGTTCGTTGAACGCTATATGTCCGTCTCCTCCTATTCCGAGTACCTGAATGTCTATACCCCCGGCTTTTTTTATCCGTTGTTCGTAATCCGCACAGTGTCTAACAATATCTTGCCTTTTAACGCTACCTTCAGGAACAAATGTGTTTTCTGGCTTGATATCAATATCTTTGAATAGGTTTGTATCCATAAAATACCTATAGCTTTGTGGATGAGAGGGTTGAAGCCCATAATACTCGTCAAGATTAAAGGTTGTTACCCTGCTAAACGACAATCCTTCCTCTTTATGGAATCTGATGAGTTCCCTATATAAGCCAATTGGCGTACTGCCTGTTGCCAGACCAAGCACACAGTCAGGTTTTGTTTTTATAAGGTTAACGATAATTCTTGCTGATTCCTTCGAAAGGTCCTCGTAATTCTTCTTAATTATGATCCTCATTGTCATCTCCTGTAATATCTTGCATATTTTCTGAATCATAGCTTTCAGTCTGTTGTTTATCCGGCCTAGTTTTTTGCTTCTTGTCCATCTGTTTGAGCCCGAGTGAAATCCTCTTGTTGTCAGGGTCTATTTCCAGTATCATCACATCCAGTTTTTGCCCTTTCCGAAGGACTTCAGAGGGGTGCTTAATCGGTTCATCCGTAATGTTTGATATATGCAAAAGGCCGTCAATATCTTTTTCTATCTCTATAAAAGCGCCGAACTCCGTAATATTATAAACCTTCCCTTTCACTATGCTGCCTACAGGAAATTTTTCTGCTATTGCTGGCCAGGGATTAGCTTCAAGTTCCCGTAAGCTGAAAGATATCTTCTGTTGATCTTTTTTAATATCAATTACTTTCACTGTAACAGGGTCTCCCATGGCTACTACTTCCGAAGGCTTTCTGACTCTCCCTGTCCATGATAGTTCTGATATATGTAGCAATCCTTCTATCCCTTCCTCTATTTTTATGAATGCCCCGTACTCTGTGATATTCACGACCTTTCCTTCCACTATGGAACCTATGGGGTATCTCTCTTCAATACTTTCCCATGGATTCGGAGTTTTTTGCTTTAGTCCGAAAGATGCTATCTGTTTTTCAATGTCTATATCAAGAACAACAACTTCAATTTTCTGTCCAAGACTGAGTATCTGAGATGGATAACTTACTTTTCCCCAGCTCATATCGTTGAGGTGCAGTAATCCCACTATCCCGTGATCTATCTCTATAAACGCACCATAATCTACGATATTTCTTACAACTCCGGTTACAAGCTGATTCTTTTGCAGATTTGAAAGATACTCTTTTTTCTGCACAGCCTGCTCTTCTTCAAGATACTTTCTTCTGGAAACAACGACATTTTTTCTCAGTGGATCCAACTTGATAATTTTGAAAGTCCCTTTGGTTCCCAACAGATTTGAAGGGTTTGTCAGAGGTTCTACATCAGCCTGGGAAGTAGGTAGAAACGCGAGAACTCCGATATCTACCCGGTATCCTCCCTTTATGCTTTTAAAAATAGTACCTTCTAAGGGAGTATCTGTTTCATATGCTTTCTCAATCTTTTCCCAGTGTAACAGTATATCTGCTTTTTCCTTTGACAGGGGAATAAGCCCTCCTTTGTCTGGATCCAGGGATTCTACTATTACGTCAACTTCCATCCCGATAATCTCTTGCTCAGTACTGTCCCTAAATTCCTCCCGTGAAACAACCCCTTCTGACTTATACTCAATATCTATTATCACCTCTTCATTGGTTACTCTTATGACCCTGCCTTTTATTAACGAACCCGGTTTAAAACTTGAGATTTTTTCTTCCAGAAGTTTGCTTACTTCTTCTCTTGCCATTTATTTTTACCTCCTTATATCCTTTATTTTTTAGCCTGTCTTTAACCGACAGTATGAAATTCTCAGGGGTTGATGTTCCTGAGATTAAACCGATAGAATATATTCCATTAAGAGAAATTCTATCCAGTTCTTCCATCTTTTCTATGTGGTGGACATTTTTATTAAACATCCTGCAGTTTTGGTATAGTTTAG
>CAZYYF010000097.1:0-5067 GCA_964650875.1 uncultured bacterium | reverse complement strand
GACGGGACTTTCAAAAAATTTAGCAAAAATTTCAAAAAGAAGTATAATATAGGAGTAGATAACAATTAACATAAGCGCTCTCTGGGTGAATCCGCTATTATTACAAGAAGCGGAGGGTGAAGCAATGTCATAAGATAACCACATCGCTACGCTCCTCGCAACGACAAAAGGCTGGAGAAAACAGGGATAGAAGGAAAAAGAGAAAGCGCGAAAAAACCTGTCTTCCAAGCAATACATCAGGATTCAGGATAACAAACAGGGGGAGAATAAAAGGATGCCTCCAAAGAGAAATTTTCAAAAGAACTTTTAACCTATAAAGGAGATGAGAATATGATATTTGGACAAACATCTGCTCCTCAGGGAGGAGCAGCAGCGATCGGTGCGCTTTTACCGCTGATATTGATATTTTTTGTTTTTTATTTTCTTCTTATCCTGCCTCAACAAAAGAAACAAAAGGCACACAAGAAAATGTTAGACGGGATAAAGGAAGGAGATAAAATTATAACAGTAGGGGGAATTATTGGTAAGGTTAGCAAAATAAAAGATAGTGTGATAACTGTTGAATTAAATGAAGGAGTTACTGTTGATTTTGTTAGGAATGCCATATCCCAGGTTATGAAGAACGAAAACAATAAGAAATGAAACCACGTATAGGGTATTTCGAGGTTCTTGATGGTTGTGCAGGCGATATGCTTGTCGGTAGTCTCATAGATGCAGGACTACCTATTGAAGAACTTAAAAAGGAATTGAGAAAGATACCTCTGGACGCTTATCACATTGAAACAGAAAAGGTGTTTAAAAAAACCTCTTATGGTCATTCCTTAGAAGCAACACAGTTCAAGGTCGTTCCCGATAAAAAATGGGATGACCGGACATCTTACAAAAAAATAGTAAGTTTGCTCAATAGTAGTTTTTTGGAGGAATCAAAAAAAAAGAGCATAAAAAAGATTTTTCAGATTTTGGCTAACGCTGAAAGCAAGGTTCACAGAGAGAGTCTTGCTCAGATACATTTTCACCAAACCGGACAGGTTGATGCGATTGTAGAAATTGCAAGTGTTGTTGCAGGACTTAAGATACTTGGTATCACAAAGGTATATAGTAGCAGTATTGGGGTAGCAAAGCCGGCTCCTGCTACCGTCAATATGCTGAAAGATATTCCTGTCGTTATAAGGTCTGTTAATGCTGAAATAACAACACCTACGGGGATTGCCATTATCCGGGGATTATGCGATATTGTAGAGGTTCTCACGAATTTTACAATTGAGAAAACCGGGCAGGGTGCAGGAGAAATGGATTTGCCTTATCCCAATACAGTAAAATTCTTTTTAGGTACGACAGGACAGAAAAAAGAAGATTCTATTATGGTAATGCAGACTAATATTGACGATATGAGTCCTGTTTTCTTTGAAAGGCTTTTTGAAAGGCTTTTTGCCGTGGGGGTTCTGGACGCGACAGTTTACGTCGGCATAGGTAAAAAAAATCGTCCTGTGTTTAACCTTCAGGTAATACTTCCTGAAGATCTCGTTAAGGAAGCCTCTAATATTATTTTTAAGGAAACCTCAACCCTTGGCATAAGAATTAGAAAGGAGTCAAGAGTAGTTCTTGAAAGAAGTGAAGAAAGGGTCAACACCAGATGGGGATATGTACGGATAAAAAAAGGATATCTTGACGGAGAGGTAGTCAATGCTACTGCTGAATATGAAGATTGCAAAAGAATTGCCAATAAATATGGACTTCCCCTGAAAACGGTTTTTGCGGAGATATCAAAAATCCTCTGATAGCTATGTTTATAGGGACACTGCAATTTGAACTTTTCATACCAGGAAGCGCCAACCTTAAGGATAAACGGCGCTTGCTACGTTCAGTCCAGGATAAAGTCAAATCTAAGTTTAATATCGCCATAGCTGAACTTGAATATCAGGATAAGTGGCAGAGGGCTGTTGTAGGATTATGTACAATAAATAGCCGAAAATCTGAGATTGAATTGACACTATCCAGGATAAGGGAAATTTTTAATGATAACTGCGATTTTATGATTATAAAAGAAAAAAACAACATTTTTGTTCTAAAGGAAGAATAAATGAAAGAAAATCTTGCTTCCCTGTATAACCCAAAAGAGACAGAAGCAAAACTTTACGAATTCTGGGAAAAGGCAGGGTATTTCAAGCCTACATCTAATGACAGGGCAAAACCTTATGTTATTGTTATTCCACCTCCTAATATAACAGGATTCCTACATATGGGACATGCCCTAAACAATACAATACAGGATATTATTATAAGACAAAAAAGGATGGCTGGATATAGAGCATTATGGGTTCCAGGAACCGACCATGCAGGTATTGCAACGCAGAATGTGGTAGAAAAAATGCTGGCAGAAAAAGGCATTAAAAGACAGCAACTAGGGAGAGAAAAATTTATTGAAGAAGTCTGGAAGTGGAAAGACAAATATGGTTCGAGAATCATTTCTCAACTCAAGGCTCTTGGTAGTTCATGCGACTGGTCAAGACTAAGGTTTACCATGGATGAACCTCTGTCTCGTGCGGTGAGGGAGGCTTTTATCCGCCTTTACAACAAAAAACTGATATACAGAGGAGAAAAAATTATAAACTGGTGTCCCAGATGCACAACAGCACTATCAGATGAAGAAGTTAATTACCAGGACGAAGAAGGAAGTCTCTATTACATAAAATATCCTCTTGTGATTGGTGGGTTTGTTACTGTTGCTACAACAAGACCTGAAACCATGCTTGGAGATACTGCTGTGGCTGTTAATCCATCAGATGAAAGATATAAAAAGATTATAGGTGGCAAGATAAAATTGCCTTTTATAGAAAGAGAGATAAAAATAATTTCTGACGAATATGTTGACCCAGAATTTGGTACAGGTGTGGTAAAAGTTACTCCCAGCCACGACCCTAATGATTTCGAGATAGCCATCAGACATAATCTTGAGCTTATAACAGTTATGGATGAAGAAGGTGTTATGAACGAAAATGCAGGAGTTTTTAAGGGTCTGGACAGGTTTGAATGCAGAAAAGAGGTTCTTGCCGGGCTGGCGGACAAAGGGTTACTCGACAAAACTGAACCGTATTCTAATAGGGTAGGCCATTGTTACAGGTGCGATACGGTTATAGAACCTTATCTATCAAAACAGTGGTTTGTCAAAATGAAAGCCCTGGCAGGTCCAGCAATACAGGCGGCTGAAAACAGTCAACTGAAGTTTTATCCTGAACGATGGAAAAAGGTTTATCTTCAATGGCTTTATGGAATTAAAGACTGGTGTATCAGTCGGCAGATATGGTGGGGTCACAGGATACCTGTGTGGTACTGCCATGCATGTAATTCAGATGATAGGAAACAAGACAGTGGGGTTTTTGTTTCATCTGAGAATCCATCTGAATGTCCCTTTTGTGGTTCTACAGATATTTATCAGGACCCGGATGTTCTGGATACCTGGTTTTCTTCGTGGCTCTGGCCGTTTTCTGTTTTCGGCTGGCCTGAAAACAACAGACAGCTGGAAACTTTTTATCCCACTAACACCCTTGTTACAGCTCAGGAGATAATCTTTTTCTGGGTAGCGAGAATGGTAATGGCGGGTTATGAATTTACGGGTATAGCACCCTTTGAAAATATATTTATACACGGAACCGTAAGAGATAAAACTGGTAAGAAAATGAGCAAGTCTCTTGGCAATGTCATAGACCCTTTACAGATAATAGACAATTATGGAGCGGATAGTCTCAGATTCAGCCTTATATCTATGACAGCACTTGGCCAGGACGTTTTTCTTTCCCCTACTTTTTATATAAAGGGGAGGAACTTTACAAATAAGATATGGAATGCTTCACGGTTTATATTTTCATCTGCTGAGAAGGTAAAAGCCAAAAATATTTCTTTTGACATAGATAAAAAAAACCTGAATTTTGTTGACCTGTGGATTCTATCTGAACTGGATGTTCTTATAAGTAAAGTGAACGAATCAATGGAATCGTTTCGCTTTAATGAAGCACTCAATCACATATACGATTTTTTCTGGCATTCTTTCTGCGACTGGTACCTTGAAATTTCCAAGGTATATGGAGAGACTGAATATTTTAAGGCAGTGGTTTTGCCTGTTTTATTTCACACAAATGCTATTTTGATGAAACTGCTCCATCCTTTTATTCCCTTTATTACAGAAAAGATATGGCAGGTATCTTCAGAATACTGCAGGATTGAATCAGAAAGTATTATGTTAAGTAGATGGCCTGAAATAGCAAATTTCTATGAGGTGGATTCTTGTTCAAAAATGAAAAACCTTATTGAAATTATCACTACTATAAGGGATATCAAGAGCCGGTTCGGCATACCTATCGCAAAAAATCTTGACTGCTATTTTGAAAGGGCTCTTGATATTGTGGAATCATCTATCATAGCAAAGCTTGCTGGCATAGAAAAAATAAAAGTTTTCACTTCTGATGTATCTTATGACCGCAATGTTCTTGTCAGAAATCTTGCTCATGGGAAATTGGGTATATCTCTGGAAGGTCTCATAGACTTTACGAAGGAAATTGAGAAGTTAAATAAAGAAAAAAACAGCTTGGAAGAAATACTTTTAAAGATAAACAGCAGACTTAACAGCCCTGAGTTTATAAAAAAGGCACCAGAGAAAATTATACTAAAGGAGAAAGAGAAGAAAACTCAGATAGAAGAAAAAATACGCAATATACTGAAAGACATTGAGTTTATAACACAGAAATAATTTTTGTTGGAATATGTTTAGTTTACTGACAATAAAATAAATTGTGTATTACAAAAGAGTTCCCTGAAACAACTTGGGAGTAAAGGAGAATGTAATGGATGCATTAATAGATTTTGGTGGAAAACAGGTAAGGGTAAAACAGGGTATGGAATTTACCATCTTAAGGCTAAAAAATAAAAAAGTCGGGGATAAAATACAAGTCAGTCCTGTATGTATTATAGATGATAAAAATTCCATTATTACTGAAAAAGGCAAACTGAATAAGATACAGGTTCTCTGCGAAATTGTAGGAGAAAAAAAAGGGAAAAAGATATATTCCTTTA
>CAZYYF010000096.1:0-5116 GCA_964650875.1 uncultured bacterium | reverse complement strand
GAGAAAGCAGGTACTCCTGAAAGGATAAATAAGCCCGATTTAAAGTTTCTATTAGCACTCAATACGGTGATATGCGGAATAATAGTAGTTGTTATTTTGTTCTTTGACCTGCTTAAATATTTAGGCAGTATATAAATGGAATTTATAAAGAGACTCTGGGGATATTCAAAGGGGTATAAGTATCTTTTCTTTCTTTTGATACTGTGGATGTTGATAAACCAGGTTATAAACCTTTCATATCCCCTTTTTACCAGGTATATCATAGATAGTGTTATAATAGAAGGTAATCTCAGGATGCTTCATATAGTATCTTTCTCATTACTTATTCTTTTTCTTTTCAGGGGTATGATAGGCTCTCTTTCAGTGATAACTTCGTACAAACTTCAAAACGCCATAATTTTCAGGTTTAGAAACCTTCTTTATGACAGGATACAGAAACTATCCATTTCCTATTTTGAGAAAGAAAAAAGAGGTCCTATAGTATCCCGGGTAATGCAGGATGTGATGGACTGTAATCAGATTATCACAACAGGTTTCACAACCATCATAAGGGCTGTTATTACACTGATAGCTACTTTGTTGATACTTATAAGGTTAGACTGGAAACTTACTCTTGTATCTATGATCCCCATGCCTTTTATATCCGTATTAATCTACAGGTATAAACAAAGGGCTCTTGAAGGTTTTAGACAACAGAAGAAGAAGAGGGCAGAGGTTCTTTCCACCCTCCAGGAAAACATTTATGGCATCAAGGAAATAAAAACCTTCACGCAGGAACCATACGAGATGAAAAGATTCTCTCAAAAAGGTAGGAATTTTTTCAAGATACAGATGCACATCGGAAGGCTTGCTGCAACATATCAGCCTCTTATTATCTTCGTCAGCTCAATAGGTACCATTATTATTCTCTGGTATGGAGGATTCCAGGTCATTCAGGGGCATCTTACGATAGGGACTATGGTTGCTTTTATAGGATACATAGGGGTATTATATTCCCCTCTTGAGCAGATTAATCAGGTAAGCACCATATTTCAGAGTGCGCAGGCTTCAGCCGAAAGGATTTTCGAGATACTGGATATGGCACCCGAGGTAGAAGATAAAAAGAATGCGATTGTTCTACCTCACAAAATAGAAGGAAATGTGGTTTTCAAAAATGTGAGTTTTGGATATAAGAAACGTGAAGAGGTCCTGAGAGATATATCATTCCAAGCCAGAGCAGGTGAGACAGTGGCTATCGTGGGTCCCAGTGGTTCGGGTAAAACTACACTTATAAGTCTCATTCCGAGGTTCTACGATATCGATAGAGGCGAGATACTGATAGACGGAAGGAATATAAAAGACTATCAGTTGACATATCTCAGAAAGCAGATAGGTATCGTTCTACAAGAACCTTTTCTTTTCAACGGAACTGTTGCAGAAAATATATCTTTTGGGAAACTAGACGCAACGATGGAAGAAATCATCCAAGTTGCCAAAGCAGCAAGGGCGCATTCTTTTATATGTGAATTGCCAGAAGGATATGATACTGAGGTGGGAGAACAGGGCAATCAACTTTCTGGAGGCCAGAAACAGAGGATTGCCATAGCCAGAGCGCTTCTTAAAAATCCACCTATACTGATATTAGATGAGGCAACATCTTCTGTAGACTCTGAAACGGAGCGACTGATTCAAGAAGCACTTGAAAAGTTGATGAAAGGTAGAACTTCTTTCGTTATTGCCCACAGACTATCCACAGTCAGGAATGCAGACAAGATAATAGTACTTAAAGAAGGCAGGATAGTAGAAACCGGTAGCCATAGAGACCTTCTTGAAACAGGCGGTCTCTATTTCCATCTCTATCAGGTTCAATTCAGGCTTCAAGAGATAAAGGACGAGATACCGTTGTTGATAAAAGACATCAATTCCGAGGAGTAAACCAATGTATACTGTACTTGCGCGAAAATATAGGCCCGGCAGGTTTGAAGAAGTCTGTGGGCAGAAGCACATTACCAGAGTACTGCAAAACGCAATCAAAGAAGATAAGGTTGCGCATGCCTACCTTTTCTCAGGACCTAGAGGTACAGGCAAAACTTCTGTTGCAAGGATTTTTGCCAAGGCACTCAATTGTGAAAAAGATATACACGACAGACCCTGCCAGGAATGTTCTTCCTGCAAGGCTATTACCGCGGGAGCCTCATTTGATGTCCTTGAGATAGACGGTGCTTCTAACAGAGGCATAGAGGAAATAAGAAACCTTCGGGATAATGTAAACCTTAGGCCTGCTAAAGACCGATTTAAGATATATATAATAGACGAGGTCCATATGCTGACACCAGAGGCCTGCAATGCACTTCTAAAAACTCTTGAAGAACCGCCTTCTTATGTTAAATTCTTTTTTGCCACAACGGCCCCTGAAAAGATTATTCCTACCATTCTTTCAAGGTGCCAGAGGTTTAACTTCCGTCCTTTAAGCATGGAAGAAGTAGTTTTAAAACTTAACGAAGTCTGTAATAGTGAGAAGATAAAAATTGACCAGGAATCCTTGAAGGTTATATATGAATTTTGTGGAGGTTCATTAAGAGATGCACTGAGTATCCTTGACCAGCTTATTGTTAATGCTATAGATAACCATATTACCTTTGAAGCCACAAAGGAGTTTTTGGGTATTGCAGATGAGGCAGGGGTTATACAATTATTGTCCTGGCTCAAGGCGAGAGATATTAAAAACAGTATTGAGATGTTTCATAAGATGTTAAATGAAGGAAAAGACCCGGCTGTTATCCTGGATGGATTCGTAAAAAAAATAAGACTGCTCGTTCTGATATCCACCGGTCAGGAGAAACCCGAATCTCCGCAGGACATAAAGCTATCAGAAGAATTTAAACATACAGACCTCGAAACACTATTAAACGTAGTGACAATGATTTTAGAATACAGGGATAAACTCAGGATATCAAGCCTGCCTATCATCCTTGTTGAAGTACTTCTATTCAAAATGAGTCAGATGTTGGGTACGGTCGGTGCTACAGTAAAAGTAGAACCTGTAGAAATGGGATTGTTTGACAGAAAGGAACAAACAGACGAAAAACAAAAATCTGCTATAAAAGAAACAGAAAAAAACATATTTGAAGGGGAAGAAAAAACAATTGCATCTAAAAAAGAACCTTATCGTGAAGAGGAAAAATCAGACAGACAGATATGTACCACTGAAGAACTTCTGACAAAATGGGACATCATTCTTTCTGAAATAAAGAAAAACAAACCTACTCTTGTTGCCGCATTAAGGGAAGGAATACCAGAGAAACAAGGAGAAGATAAAATTCTGCTAACTTTTGGGGCGAAGTATTCTTTTCACAAGTCAAAGGTTGAACAACCTTCCAATAAAAAACTGATAGAAAAAACAATATCAGAAATAGCAGGAAGACCTCTGGAGGTTGTTTTTCATTTGGAAGCAAGTACAAAAGAGACTATAATAAATAGCAACGAAGTAAAAAAAGTTGTTGATTTTTTTAATGGAGAAATTATCAAACTGGAGGAATGAATGGCAAACCTATTTGATAACCTGAAACAGTTGGGACAGCTGAAAAAACAGGCTGCCCAGTTTGAAAAATTGTTGAGGGAAAAAGTAGTAGAGACTTCTTCTCCGAGGGGAGAAGTAAAACTGAAGATAAATGGCAAGATGGAGCTTCTCTCAATTGAAATCAGCCAGGAGATGCTTAAATCGGAGAATAAGGCTCTTGTAGAGAGACTTATCAAATCAACATTTTCTGCTGCCCAGAAAGAAGTGGAAAGAATCATAGGCAATGAGATGAGAGCTCAGATGGGCGGGGGCGGCTCCAATATGCCTTTCTAAAAAATGTCTTATTATCCCGATTTGGTGGAAAAACTTATAGAGAAAATAGTTAAACTTCCGGGCATCGGTCCTAAAAGTGCCGAGAGGATAGTTGGTTATATACTTGAAGAAAGCCCAGATGAGATCATTGCTCTGGCTGAAAACCTTATTCGCTTGAAAAAAGAAATAAGGCTTTGTCAGAGATGTTTCAACCTATCGGATAGCGAGATTTGTCATATCTGTTCAGATGATAAAAGGGATAGCATTATATGTGTCGTAGAAGAGGTAAAAGACCTTGTGTTAATTGAAAAAAGTGGGTTTAACGGGAGATATCATGTGTTGGGCGGCAGGATTTCTCCTCTTGAGAAAATACCCAAAGGGCAGCTAAAAGTTGCCCAGTTGATAGAAAGACTTCAGAAAGAAGATGTTAAAGAAGTTATTATTGCGACCAATTCTACACCGGAAGGTGAATATACAGCAGCATACATTTCAGAAATACTTAAAAACAAGGGTATAAAGCATTCAAGGATTGCCTGCGGTATTCCTGTAGGCGCAGAGATAGAATATGTAGATTCTACTACTTTGAGAAAATCGATTGAGGGACGAAAAGAACTCTAAACAGAATAAATAAAACAGGGGAATTTTCAAGGAAAAATGGAAAAATACAGGGATAGGCTTCTGGAGATCATAAAGACAAAAGCTCTGATTTTCGGAGAGAGAAAACTTGCTTCTGGAAGAACAAGTAATTATTATATTGATGGTAAAATGCTTACCTTTGACCCAGAAGGATTATACATTATAGGGAAGATAATCTTTGATATGCTCAAAGAAGACCAACTGCAAGCTATCGGTGGCCTTGCACTTGGAGCCGTACCCATAGTATCTGCTGTGGCTGTTATAAGCTTTATAGAAGGCCGCCCCTTAAAAACCTTTGCCGTCAGGGCGGACAAAAAGGACCACGGTACAGAAAAACAATTGGAAGGTTACCTTGAAACAGGGTGGTCTGTGGCTATTATAGATGATGTTGTGACCACCGGAGGTTCTTCTTTTAAGGCTATACAGGTAGCTGAAGCAAAAGGTGCTATTATAAAAAAGGTGATAGCGGTAGTCGATAGACTTGAAGGAGCCAGGGAATTTTTTTTAGAAAAAAACTACAGATTTGACTCCATCTTTACCAAAGAAGACTTAGGCATCTAATACGCCTATTTTTCTTTTTAGACCAATTCGTCTTCAAAGATATAGTGTCGTGGACTTCCTCGTCATCTTGGTCAACATACTATTAGTATGCCTGCTGGCTGTTTTCGT
>CAZYYF010000095.1:0-5147 GCA_964650875.1 uncultured bacterium | reverse complement strand
GCAACGCTGCGGTTATGAGAAGCACAGGTCCTTTCTTCCCTGAATCTATATCCCAGTATGCTATCTTAAATGCAGTTCCATTTTTTAGTGTAACAGGCACGTCCTTTTTTTCCGCTTTTGTCATTTTTTTTCCTCATAGTATAAATGTGGTTCTACCAAATTTAACTATGCTTTCAGTAGTTTCTTTTACTATTAGTATTTATAGCCCACCTTCTTTTTCTTAATTCATTATAGCCAGATTATTTTGAATGAAAATATATTTTTGCCTTCAACAGCAGTTAAAAAAGTTCCATCCTCAAGTGTTGTAATAAAAGAAGTTTTATTGGAAAGATCATATCTCCACAACTTTTTTCTGTCCGGAGATAGAACATAAAAATAATTACCCTTTTTACCTGTCATCAGATTCAATACTTCAGGGCTGAAAGCTGAATATTCAATCTCCTGACCGGCCGCAAAATTTATTATCTCATTGCCCTTATCGTCAAAAAGAAAAGTCTTACCTACATCTGTCACGGCACAATTATAATTACTTCGAGATACCTGTATGGTAACAACTCTGGTGTTGAGGTTTTTCTTCCATAAGACATTACCCTCATCTGATAAACTCCAATACTGTCCATCATCCATTCCGACAAAAACCTGTTTTGAACTATCGGATATTTTGAGACAGGAGACCCATTGAGGAAATTTTGCTTCCCAGAAAACCTCACCTTTCCTATCCTTAAAAACAACCTGATCGTTTACACTAACCACAAGAAATCTCCCATTTTCTGCAATATCTATACCTCTGCCATAATTTTTGACTTCATGCCGCCATTTTATACCACCGTTGATATCACCAAAGTACAACATGCCGTTTAAGGACATCCATGCAAAATATTTTCCGCATGGTGAAATAGCAACCTTGATTATCTTTTCAGAAATGTTAAATCGCCTCAGTAACCCCCCTTTTGAATTCAGGATATACACCACTCCTGTTTCAGTTCCTGCTATGATATTTTTTGTTTGTGAAGCAAATCCTAAATCTGTTATAAAACTTTCTGCTTCATAGTTCCATAGAAGCTGGTTTTCAGGAATAAAAAGATTCTCGGGTATTTCTTTGTCCTGAAACTGAAAAGTAAATCTCTTGATAAAATTTTGTAGATATTGATAAGATTGTGTCTTATATTCGTAAGATTCAAACCATATAGATTTAACAGGATCAAAAACATCAACCTGAAAGATATAGAAGTCATCTATCCGCGTAAGTATAGGTCTTAAAATATAGTTGGCATTAAGCATCTTGCCAAGATTTGATAATTCGTCATCATGCTTGAAATCATCTTCAGTTATTTTAAGCTCAGACATTGCTTTGTCAAAAACTTTTCTGTCAATGGGCGTAAAACTCTGCATACTGTTTATCTCTTCTGTTACCAATTTTTGCATATCGCTCTTGAGAAAATCTTGAATATTGCGAAAGGTGATATCAAGGGTTAAAATAGAAGGTTGGACAAGCTTCAACTCATCTTTTTTAATCCTGCTTCTTAATAAGGTAAAAGAAAATGGTGTACCATGAAAGTTTTTGGATTCTATGCTTTTATAGACCTGCTCATATAGAATTTTTGCATCTCTCCACCTGTTATGACTTTCAAAAACTTCTGCCATTTTCACCATATAATCTGTATCTGGTATTATGGATAGTTGAATATAAGATGAATAGTTCATTAATGCCTCTTTCGGCATTTTATGAAACAGGGCATAATCTCCTAAGATCCTATAAAAATATGCCTCAGGAGAAGCGTATTTTAAGAGATCCAAAGATTCTCCTCTTTGCGGCCAACCTTTTGGCCAGTTTGCAGGATTAAAAGGTCTGGCTTCTTCGGTTTTTCTTTTTGCTAACCTGAGGTAAGAATCTGCAACAGTCTGTTGGCCTATTGAGTCATAATAATCCGCTTTTTCAATGTATACCCAGACCTTCTCAGGAAATATAATCTTCAAACTCTTGTTTTTTCCAAACCATTCGGTGGCATTGGCTTTACAGACTAACAGAAGAAAGATAACCAAAAAAAATTTTTTCATATGAGCCATTTCACTCCTTGAAGTTAATAACTCCGAACTGTTCCGGGTTGTCAATCCTTCCTGTCCATGTCGTTAAAGGAACCTTTTGAGAATCTCTCTGGAAATTAACGCTCCACTTCTCTCCAGGTAGAATAGTTTCTACACCTATATCTTTTAAAGGAATTGCCATTTCAAGAACCCACCGTGATTTTTCCCTGGTTATTGCTACCTGCCAGTTTGCTGACCACTGTTTTTCAGGCTCATCGTTTTTATACAATTTCCAGACATAGCTATATTTTATATCACCTAACGGATGTATAACAAACTGGTACCACTTTTCTGCAGAATTAAGAGGATTCAGCGCAACCGTTATAAAATCTCTTGAATTTAGTGTAAGAGAGCTTACATCCGGATCGTCACATATAAAAAGAAAATAAATGTTATTAACATCATAACCAGCAGCAACCTTTGTCTGAATACCTGAGGGAACCTTATTATCTTCAAGAAGAATAAAAAGGTTTTCTTTTGTAGATATCTGCCAGAACCTATCTTTATCAGAACCATCTATTGCGATAGGAGTCTTTGTTTTTAAGGCAGTTATCATTTTCGGACGTATCTCCAAAATACCAAGTTTTTCAAACTGCATCTTTTCTCTCAAGGCCGGGATTTTTTTTCTGAGACTCTGTGGAATAACTGTATCTGCAAGGTATTTATTTGCTTGGGTTCTAATAGGTTCTATCTTTTCTTCAGATAATCTTACAAGGGTTTCCAGCCCTTTATCTTCCCCCATACGAGCAAGCGCCCATGCAGAAAGAAGTTTTATCTCAAGTTCCGAATCAATCATGCTTCTTAATAAAATGTTTGAGTATCTTTTGTCTGACAGGAAAACAAAAATTTCAGCTGCCAACTTCTGGTATTCAATATTGCTACTTTGCAGATACCTGACACCAAAAGGAAACGCATCCTTTATCCCCATACGGGCAAGCGCCCATGCACAAATTAGCTGAAATTCAGGATCAAAGTGGCGCAGTCCTTTTCTTAAAAGAGGTACTGCTTCCACACATCGTGATTCCCCTATGGCAAATGCAGCTAACTTTTTGATATCCATATCAGGTTCTTGTATCAAGTCAATAAGACTTCTCTTAAAAACCTTTGAGGGGGCTTCTTTAGCCATTAGAAGCATTTTTTCCCTTACTTCGGGATACTTGCTATATGCCATCTTTAGCAATAATCCTGTAAGGCTATGCGCCCCGTAAAAAGATTCTATTCTTTCAAGAGCAAACTGCCTTTCGTTTTTATCAGGGTTTGCAAGTTTCCCCTCAAATTCTTTAACAATATCCTTCAAGATAGAAGTTGACTTTTGTCTTACTCTTGGAGAAACATCATAATTTTCCAGATATGCAAGCATTTTAAGATATTCTGGATCATACCTTGCAACATTTGATAGAGCGCTTACTGCTGCATATCTAAAAAGCGGGTTTTTGTCTCTTGTTTTTTCTAAAATAAAATCCTTTACAGTTTCATCTCCTATCTTGCCCAGAAGTGTTAACGCAGATATCCTGGCATCAGATGAAATAGTATCATTGTCTATAAAAGTCTGGAGAACCGGATATAACACAGGGTCATGGATGTTTGTAAGCAACTTCTCTGCATATTCTCTTACACGAGGAGAACTGTCGGCAAGTTTTTCTACAACAAAGGGATAAGAAAGAGGATCTTTGAACTTTTCTAGTGCCCATAATGAAAATATCCTGACTGTCTCATCAGGGTCCGATAAACCGTTTATAATACCTGAAATGTTTTCCGCCGCCTTCAGTCTCACTAATGTTCTGATGGTTTGTAGTTTAACCTCTGTAGATTCATCTACCAGAAGGCTTTCTATCTGTTGATTCCCTTCGGATACCTTAAACTCTTCAAGTGCCCATAACGCTCTTATTTTAATCTCATCATTTTTGTCGTCAAGAAGTTTTATAAATACAGGAACCGCTCTTGTGTCTCCGGAGGCCTCCAGAGCCCATAGTGTTCTTATTCTTATTTCAGGATTAGGACTTTCCGCCGCCTCAAAAATATTTTTAACCTGATTATCCGAAAGCTTCTTAAATGCCGCCCTGGCTTCATCTTTCCACATCAGGCTGAACAACGCCCATAAAACCTGACCTTTCACATTATCATTGTTATCTTTCAGCGAGGAGACAAGAAAAGGAACTGCTGTTTCATCGCCATATTTGGATATCCCGAGGGCTGCATAATACCTCACCTGCCAATAGCTATCCTTCATAGCTTTCATAAAATCAGCAAGAAGTGCTCCTTCTCCATACTTAACCAATCCCTGTATTCCATAAAGTCTTACCTGCCAGTAGCTATCTTCTATCGCCTTTTTATAGTAAGGTATGCAGGTAGAATCCCCGAGTGTTAACAGAGCCAGTACAGCTCTACTTCTTATCTCTTCATTTTTTTCAGAATCCAGCACAGCGCCAAGTTCAGGTAGATATACCTTACTACCTGTCTTTATAATCTTCTCAATAATTTCTATCTTCTTCTGGTCAGTGCCGGCAAAAAGTCCTTTGATTTCAAAATCAGTGTCTATCGCGTGGGATGAAAAAACAAAGATTATGTTTAATATACCAATGGCATTTATTATTTTTTTCAACATTGTCTTTTAAGTTTTGTAGTAATAAAAACGAGGAAATCCTATATCTACAATTTTAATATCTCCACAATGTTCCGGGCCTTTTCCTACATAGAAACCTTTTTTGGCAAAACCAAAACTTACAGTCATATGTCCTTTCACAGCCACGCCAGAAACTTCCCCTGTGTTAGGATTCAGCCCAGAAGGAATATCAGCACATACAACAAAATTTCTCATTTCATTAATCTTTATAATCAGTTCAGCAGGTTTTCCTTTTATCTCTCCTTTTATACCAGAACCGAAGATAGCATCAACTATTATACCGAATTTTTCCAGATTAATATCTTTTATCGCTATATGTTCAATCGGATAAACTGGTATATTCATTTTAACCAAAATCTGGAAATTTGTAAAGGATATCTCTGTAAATCAATAATTTCTGATTAAGAGCGAGGGAAGAGGTGAAAGAACACAGGCAGGA
>CAZYYF010000094.1:0-5155 GCA_964650875.1 uncultured bacterium | reverse complement strand
ACAAGCTTCCATGACTGATAGCAAGATGAACCGAAGTAACGGATTTTTCCCTGTTTTACAAGGTCAGTAAGTGTCCTGACCGTTTCCTCCGTAGGGGTGGGATTTTTCCCCAGAGTGGGCAGGCTTTCATCGGGACGGTGCATTATTAAAAGGTCTATGAAATCCGTCTTTAGCTTTTTCAGAGAAGCCTCCACAGACCTCAGGATATATACTCTTGAACTGCCTGCATTATTTTTTCCTCCAAAGCCGTGACCGCCCGCCCAACACTTGGTGGCAAGGACAATATCTTCCCTTTTGCCTACCAGCGCTTTGCCGACAACCTCCTCCGATTTCCCGTAGGCGTCGGCCGTATCGATAAAATTTATTCCCATTTTTATCGCTTCATTGATAATCTTGATATATTCCGCTTCACCCTCGAAATTGTTGAAATTCATGGCTCCCAAACATATGCGTGAAACTTTCAGTCCGGTGCTTCCCAGATTTGTGTATTGCATTTCCATCTTCTTCCTCCTAGTTGTAAAAGTGGTTCTGCCGCTATTTTATTTAACCATTACTTTACACCCGTTTTAAAAATAAGTCAAAATAATTTTAGTTAAATCCTACCACTTATAGAACAATTGCTTATATCCTTAAAGTGAAATTTAGGTTTTTGAGGAGAAAAATTTGCCAGCGAACAAAAGATGTGTTTTAATACTGTTGTTATACGAAATCGGCCAGCAGACATACTGATAGCATGTTGAGGAAACCGATGAGGAAGTCAACGATCTAAAAGCATAGCCATATTTGATACAACCACTTGGACACAAGAGAGAAAATATGAAGATATTAACCGTAAAAGATGTCTCTAAAAGTTTTGGGTCAACTCAAGTACTCAAAGATGTCAATATTGCTGTGGAGGAAAACGAGATTTTCTTTATTCTGGGTCCTTCTGGTTGTGGTAAAACGACCCTTTTAAGGATTATCACGGGTTTTCTTCCTCCTGATACAGGAAAGATTTTTCTTGGAGAAAAAGATATCACTTCTACATCTCCTGCTTTAAGAAATATAGGGATGGTTTTTCAGAATTACGCTCTCTGGCCGCACATGTCCGTATGGCAGAATATTACATACGGACTTGAGATTAAAAAAATCCCAGAAGAAACTATCAGAAAAAAGACAGAAAAGGTCCTGGAGATAACAAAACTCAGTGCTTTCAAAGATAAATTTCCTCCACAGCTATCTGGAGGACAACAACAGCGAGTTGCACTTGCCAGGGCCATAATCGCCGAGCCAAAAGTCCTTCTTCTTGACGAACCTTTAAGTAATCTTGACGCGAAACTCAGAGAAGAAATGCGTTCTGAGATAAGACGAATACAAACAGCCACAGGTATTACCATGATATATGTTACCCATGACCAGCGAGAGGCGATGTCTCTCGGTAATAGAATAGCAGTTATGAATGAAGGCAGGGTAATAGAAACAGGCAGCCCTTTACAGTTGTATTCTGAACCAGGCAGCAGGTTTGTCGCATCGTTTTTTGGGGCCATTAATGTTCTTGAAGGAAAGGTTCTCTCCATAGGTAAGTTTCTTGAGATAGAGACACAAGAGGGCATATTGAAGGTTGCACCAAAAAAAGATGTTGTCGCAGGAGAGCAAGTAGAAGTTGCTTTCAGGCCGGAAAATGTGGTTTTCCAGCAGGGAATAAACAACATAACCTGCCGGGTCTCTGAGGTGGAATATTATGGTGAAACTTTTAAGCTCAACTGCATAACACCAGCAGGCAATAGGCTTGAGCTGAAAGTTTTTGCAGGAGAACTGAACCAATTGAAGGCAGGTGCAAATATAAGGTTTTCTGTTGCGCCTGAAGACTGTATTCTTTTTAAGACAGAATGAAAAAAACCATATATATCTTTTGTTTCCTATTTCTTTTATATTTTTTTGTATACCCGCTTAGCCATATACTTTCTCAAAGTTTTCTGATTAACGGGAAGTTATCTCTTGCGATATTCAAAAGCGCCCTCGGCAACTATGTTGTCCGACATTCTATATTAAACAGTTTTCTCTTAGGTGTGCTTGTAGTGGCATCCACCACTGTTATAGGCGTTCCATTAGCATTCCTTTTCGCCAGATTCAGATTTCCGCTTAAAAATCCTTTAAGGGCGCTTTTCTTCCTTCCGCTGATAGCAAGTCCTTTTGTCGGAGCACTTGGTATGATGCAGATTCTCTCACGGTTCGGCAGTATCAACCTTTTTCTTATGAAAATTGGAGTACTTCACCACCCTGTATCCTGGATAGGTTCGGGTTTTCTTGGTATATTCATCCTGGAAACCCTTCATCTGTATCCCATAATGTTTTTGAACATATCAGCGTCCCTTAACAACTTTGATATATCAGCCGAAGAAGCCTCTTACAATCTTGGAGCAGGTTTTGCAACAACTTTCAGAAAGATTACTTTCCCTCTGTTGATGCCGGGATATTTTGCGGCTACCTCCATTATTTTTATATGGGCACTAACGGACCTCGGAACTCCCCTTGTGTTTGAATTTCCAGAAGTCATATCTGTACAGATTTTCAACAGTATCAAAGATATCAACACCAACCCGCAGGGATATGCCCTGGTGTTTCTTGTGATTCTTATCACCCTTGTATTGTTTATTCTTACAAAAAGGATGATGGAAAACAAAACCTATACTTCAGGCAGAACAACCGTTAATGTTATTGAAAAACCGCTGAGAGGCAAATCTCTCGGAATTGTCTACACATCTGTAATTTTACTGCTTCTGGTAAGTCTTATGCCACATATAAGTATTATCCTGTCTTCTGTAGCAAAGAGATGGTTTTTCACTATTGTCCCTTCAGAATACACATGGGACTTTTACCGCACGGTCTTTAACCACAAACTTACAACAACAGGCATATTCAACAGCCTTTTTTTAAGCTCCATAAGCACGGTTGTAGATATCGTTTTAGGGTTTGCTATAGGATTTTTCCTTGCACGAACAAAGCTTAAAGGCAGACAGGTTCTTGATTTGTTAGCGATGCTTCCTTTAGCCATTCCAGGCATAGTTGTAGCATTCGGATATTTTTCTCTGTTCTTAAACACACCCTTTGACCCTCGAAACAACCCTATGATTCTGTTAGTTATCAGCTACAGTATCAGAAGGCTACCTTACCTGGTAAGAAGCACTTATTCTTCTTTTCAGCAGATAAGCGAATCTCTTGAGGAAGCATCCTATTGTATGGGAGCCACACTTATGACTACCTTTAGACGTATTACACTTCCTCTGGTAAGTCCGGGTTTGTTTGCAGGAGGGGTACTTGCTTTTTCCTTTTCAGTTATGGAGGTTAGCAGCAGTCTTATTCTTGCAATAAGGGAAAAACACTATCCTATCGCAAAAGTAATATATGTCCTTGCTGGCAGGATTACTGACGGTCCTTACGTTGCCTGCGCATTAGGTGTGCTGGGAATGTTTCTTGTAGGGCTTTCCTATTATGTGGCCTCCAAACTCGTATCCCGCAAAATAGGAGAGTTTTTCCGTATAGGATGACAAACAGAGAAGGTGAAAAAGAGGGAAACAAGGAGTATTTTCAGGTGAAAAAGGTTAAAATAATAAAGGTGGGAGCCAGCATCTTTGAAGAAAATGATAGGGTTGCCGAAGATAACCGAAAGATATTAGAAGAATCCGGTGTTTTTTTTGTCAATATCATGGGTTCTCCTGGTTCAGGAAAAACCTCTGTACTGGAAAAGACAGTTATGAGCCTTAAAGAAAAAGGATACAGAATAGCGGTTGTAGAAGGCGATATAAAAGGCAGTATTGATGGACAAAGATTGATGAGGCTTGGTATTCCCGTAGTGCAGATAAATACGGGTGGGGCCTGTCACCTTGATGCTAATATGGTGAAAAAAGGCATTGAACATCTTGATATCATGTATGTTGATATACTGTTTGTTGAAAATGTTGGCAACCTTGTCTGTCCTGCGGAATTTACGCTCGGGGAGGATATAAACGTTATTGTATCAAGTGTGCCGGAAGGAGAAGAAAAACCTCTCAAATACCCTTTGATGTTCAGATGTGCGGATATATGTCTTTTAAACAAGGTAGACCTGGTTAAATACACAGATTTCAATATGGAACTTTTCCACAGGTTCCTTTTACAAAGTGCGCCCTCAGTTAAATTTCTGCCCCTGTCAGCAAAAACAGGAGAGGGTTTCTATGAATGGATAGACTGTTTTTTATCTACTATGAACTGGCATAAAGAAACAAAGGTTGTGATAGTAGGTTTAGGAGATAGGATGAGGAAAGATGATGCGGCAGGCTGCGAGGCTGCGGAACAACTGACAAGAGAGATCAAGAAAAACAACATTAAGGTAATAAATGCAGAAAACGTTATTGAGAATTACCTTGGGGCAATAGAGAGATTCAAACCAACAAGGCTCTTTGTCATAGACGCGGTTGATTTTGGAGGTAATCCTGGCGAGGTAAAAATATTTAAGCCACATCAGGTAAAAGATACAACATCTTCAACACACAACTTTTCCCTTTCTCTTATAATTGAGCACATCATAAAAGAAACAGGGGCGCGCTGTGAAGTTATAGGTATACAGCCCGAAACTATTGGTTTTGGCGAAGGGTTGTCCATCTCAGCAGAGAAAGGTATTAAGAAGGCAGTTAAGATGGTGCAGAACAGACTATTGACCTGATGAAGGAAAATATGAGCTAAAGCATAGCCAATTTTGGCAGAACCAATGTTTTTTAGTAAATATTCACTGCACACCGTGTTGTCATGGCGAGGGTGCCCCCCGGGGGTTGTCATTGCGAGGAATGCTTTTTATGACGTGGCAATCCCACAAAGGACGTCGGATTCCCCCGCTGAAAGACGGCTCGCAATGACGTGGTTGAGTGAATATTTACTGTTGACAAAAACTGAAGGGGGGGTAGAATTAGGATAAGAATTAAATTTGACAATTTCTAAAGGTGTGTAATAAAATAAAAGTAAGTTACTTTGTTGAAACTGAACCTCAGTTTGCCTTCAGTATCGTGCAAAGGCAGACAAGAACCCGAATTTCCGAGCCGAGGTTGACTGAATACTTATGTAAAACCGTACATTAACGCGGAGGTGGATTATGAAAATAGGAGTAATTCCTGATTGCTTCAGACTTCCAATAAAAGAAGGC
>CAZYYF010000093.1:0-5214 GCA_964650875.1 uncultured bacterium | reverse complement strand
AGGAAGAATAATATCAGGCATTACTCCCGCGGCTATTGCAATTCTTATGGTATTCCTCAATAGAAAAAAAAGAAACAACTAAAGATTTGAAAATAATTTATTTTATGTTAAAATACTTTTCACTATGAAAAACAAAACAGCAAAATCATGGAAGATTTACAAGGAAAGTTTGAAGTATCTGGCAGCAGGAAGTTCTACCGGATCAAAAAGACCTTCATTTAAGAATGTAGAACCTGCCCTGTTCGTCAAAGGTAAGGGATGCAGGGTCTGGGATGCCGACGGAAATGAGTATATAGATTTTAGAAGCGGTATAGGTCCTGTATCTCTGGGTTATTCAAATTCCGATGTGGATAATGCCATAAAAAATCAGATGAATAACGGAATTGTTTTCGGATATCCCCACCCTCTTGAAGGAGAGGTTGCACGGATTTTGACAGAAAACATACCTTGTGCAGAAAAGGTTAGGTTCCTTAAAACAGGTGGTGAAGCCGTTGCTGCCTGTATCAAGATTGCCCGTGCGGCAACAGGCAGAAACAAGATTGTCCAGTGTGGGTATAATGGATGGCTCAACAGCCTTTCAACTGGAGGATTTATGCCCGTAGGTATAGCAAACAGCCAGCCTTTGAAAGGGGTCCCTATCCAGATGGCTTGCCTTCACAGTTATCTGCCATGGGGTCAGATAGAAAAATGGGAAGAAAGTTTTAAGACAGAAGGTAAAGAAATCGCGGCTGTTGTTATTGCCTGTAACTACGAAGCGATGGAAAAAGGAACAGAGTTTCTGCCTGCTTTGAGGGCATTGACACAAAAATATGGGATACTGATGGTGATGGACGAGATTGTTACAGGATTTCGGCTTGCTATAGGTGGGGCACATGAGTACTTTAAGTTCATACCAGATCTGGCAGCTTTTGGAAAAGGATTAGCAAATGGTATGCCCGTAACGGTTTATGCCGGCAAGTCAGAGCTTCTTGAGATGTCACACGAAATCGGCATTTCCTCAACATTCGGGGGAGAGACTCTATCGTTGGCAGCAGTCAAGGCAACTGTGGAGTTTTATAGAAAACATAATGTGATAAACCACCTGTGGGAAATAGGTAGTCTTTTACAAGAGGGAATCAACGAGCTCTTTAAAAATTACGGTTTTCCAGGTGAATTAAAAGGATTTCCTGTATGTCCTCTTTTTACCTTTAAGGAAAATACTGCAAGAGATGAGTTCTTTAAAAACTGTTATATGGAAGGCGTTTCTTTCTATAACGTGCCTTATGTCACTTATGCCCATAAGACAAAGGATATTGCAGAAGCCTTAAAAAGAGTGGCAACCGTTCTGGAACGTATTTCAAACAAAAGATAAATCTATCGTACGCGTTTAGTTAGAGGCAATGGTACTTCAATGAATTGTGCTAAAACCCACAGGTATGTCCTCACTCAACGGCGTCATTGCCAGCGTATTGTGCCTGGCAATCCCATGCATGGGATTGCTTCGCCCCGATTAAACAGCATCAGGACTTGCAATGACAGGAGGAGACACCGAGAACATTAGACGCCGTTGACTGAATACCTACTATTATAATATGATGGATAACAAAAGATCTCTGTTATTTTTTCTCTTAATGTTTCTTGCCTTGCCGTGTGTAGTTTTTTCCTCATTGGTTGATGAGTATAACTCACGGATAACTGAATATACCCTGAAAAATGGCATGCATTTTATACTTCTTGAAGACCATACCGCACCTGTAATTTCTTTTCACGTCCATGTAAAGGCAGGTAGCAAAAATGAACAAATAGGAGAAACAGGCATAAGCCATCTGCTGGAACACCTGGCTTTCAATGGCTCTACAAAGATAGGGACGAAAAACTGGAAGGCTGAAAAACAACTGATGGAAAAAATGGACGAAACGTATGCACAGTTGAAAAAATCTGAAGGTACCGGGGCCAGCGAAGCCGAATGTAATAAACTCCGCCAACTGTTTGTTGAACTTAAGCAAAAAGCGGCTTCTTTGTCAGAGACAAACGAGTTTGGCAAAATTTTTGACATGCATGGATCTGTCGGTCCTAACGCGTATACAAGTTATGATATGACTGCTTACTGGGTAGAACTTCCTTCTAATAAAGCGGAGTTGTGGGCACTTCTTGAATCTGACCGTCTGTTTCACCCGGTCTTCAGGGGATTTTACGAGGAGATAGAGGTGGTAAAAGAAGAACGGAGGATGCGGGTAGACAATTCTCCGTGGGGAAAACTGATGGAAGAATTTTTAGGAGTGGCTTATAGACTACATCCTTACCGCAACCCTATTGTAGGATATCCTGCAGACCTGGAACACATAAACCGCTCAATGATAAAAGATTTTTATCTTACCCATTATCTACCTTCCAACATTATTGTAACGGTTACAGGAGACATATATCCAGAAACATTCATCCCTCTGGTAGAAAGGTATTTCGACAGGGTCTCTTGTAGAAAGGGCCCTGTTCCAGAGATACCTCAAGAACCCCCCCGTTATTCTGAAAAAAGGGTAGTTATCCAAATGGACGCGCAACCGATGCTATTGATAGGTTTCAATATCTGTGATATAAATCATCCTGACCTTCCTGCTCTTGAAATCTGCTCTGAAATACTGGCTGGCGGTAGAACATCAAGGTTATACAAAAAACTTGTTAAAGGAGAGCATACAGCCATCTCCGTAGGTTCATGGTGCTGGGGTGGTGAGTACCCAGGCATCTTCTATCTGTCAGCAGTGGCTTCCAAAGACAGCGATAACAACCAGATTGAAACATCTATATACCAGGTAATAGACCAACTGCAAGAAGGACATATTGAAGCAATAGAAATATCTGGCGCAAAAGCAAGAGTAAAAATGGAACTTTTAAGATCTCTTAGGGCAAGACGGGAGATGGCCGCAGAACTTGCCTGGTATAAAGCCGCAACAGGAGACTGGCGTAATCTGTTTAACTACGCCAGCCAGTTGGAAAAAGTAACAGCAGAAGATATTGTGCGAGTTGTTAAAAAATATTTCACGCAGCCCAACAGAACCGTAGCCACAATTGAATCCCTATCAAAGGATTGAATCATGCCCAAAAAAATGGCTTTACTTCTTTTACCTTTACTGTTAAGTGGTTGTTCTGTCCAACGACTGGCAAACAACTACCATACTTTAAGGTTTCCTCCTCTAAAAACACCAGAAAATACCCCTTATGTAAAACAGGTGTTTCCCAATGGACTTACTGTATTGCTTATGGAAGATAACAGCCTGCCTTTGATAAACTTCCATGCGATGATAACAACAGGTGCCATATACGACCCTAAGGATAAAAGAGGACTTGCCGAAATGTCCTTTGAGCTCATAAGGACAGGTGGTGCAGGACAACTGTCCGGAGACGAAATAGATGAAACCCTTGAACATATAGGCGCGCA
The DNA here is from genome assembly GCA_964650875.1 of uncultured bacterium. Classification (GTDB taxonomy): domain Bacteria; phylum Ratteibacteria; class UBA8468; order B48-G9; family JAFGKM01; genus JALNXB01. Next base: position 1,802 of record CAZYYF010000093.1, on the reverse strand, counting down.
GATAAGCTGTGGAGTTAATTGGGATCTAGGTTGGATAGGTGGACTTTCTGATACAGAAAATTTTAACCGTGTATTTAGTATATTCACAGATATGCTTAAGAACCCATCTTTTGAAGAAGATAAAATTGCATTATCAAAGATAAGAAAAAACTCTGAGATCCTCAGACGCAACGACGATATTGACGAAATATCTGCAAGGCTCTTTCGTAAGCTTTTATATGGAGAAGATAGCCCCTACGCAAGAACCATTGAATATGAAACAGTAAAATCTATCTGTCGCCAGGATATGATAGAGTTTCACAGGAGATTTCTACGCCCACAAAATATTATTCTCGGGGTATGGGGAGACTTTAAAAGTAGCCAGATGCTTGAATATCTCAAAGAATCTATTGGAAACTGGACAGTAGAAGAACCACCGCCTTTGTTGCCTTTGCCTGAAATATCTTTTCCTAACCCGACCCCTTCTATCAACCTTGCAATAAAAAAAGATGCCTCCCAATCAGTTATTATAATGGGACATATAGGACTGCGCAGAGACGACCCCGATTATTTCACTGCCCTTGTGCTTAGCCGTATTCTTGGAACAGGCTGGCATTCAAGATTTTCAAGAAACATCCGTCAGCAAAAAGGTCTTGCTTACAGTGCATGGGCTGGTTTCTGGGGAGAATTTGGTTACCCGGGACCTTTTTATGGATATGTTCAGACACAGTCTGAACGGACCTTTGAAGCAGTAGAGCTCATGCAAAAAGAAATCAGATTGATATTAGAAGGAGCAACACCAGAAGAAATATCTGTTGCAAAAGAAGGTATTATTAACAACGAAGTTTTCTGGTCTGACACCAGAGAAAAAATTATGCATAGGCTTATGGCGTACGAATATTATGGTTATCCTGTTGACTATCCTCAAAAACTGATTGAGGGCATAAAAAAGGTAACAGCACAGGATATTATAAGTGTTGCAAAAAAACATATCTTACCTGACCATCTTACAGTGCTTATTGTGGGCAACCCGGAAAAGTTCGGTTGTCCCCTTCCAGAAGGTATCAAGATAATAGAACCTTAAACTTTTTCCCAATCAAATGCTCTGTGTTATACGCATTAGCGTTCAAAACTATCATTTTGAATGTTAAGGGCGACGACGAAATAAGCCACAAGGTACACTGATAGTATGTTGACCAAGATGATGAGGAAGTCAACAACGCTATATCTTTGAAGATGAATAGGTATGAGAAGGTTTTCTCTTCTTTTTGGCGCGCTTGGTGAGACTTGAACTCACAACCTTTGGCTCCGGAGGCCAACGCTCTATCCAGTTGAGCTACAAGCGCCTGTGTTTTTCAAGGCTGATTTTATGACATGGAAGGGTTACCATAAACAGTATAGCATAAAACAGAATAAGGGTATAAATATGTACAAGTTGAGGATATAGGTAACACATCAGTTTCCTGTTTTTGATATAAAATTTCCCAAGGAGATAAATAACCCAATGACTGGTGTGGTCTGTTAAATCTGAAAACTTTTCCAGAACTAAGGAGGTGTTACCTATATATCTCAATTTCTCCACCAAAATTGAGAAAATATCAGGAGCAAAAACCTGTCGCTGTGCGGTACTTATAACTTTTGTGGCTCAATTATTTAGGTTGGACTCTGACCAGATTTATAGACATTTAACGGGGTTCACTAAGGTTTTACCAAATTTTTTTCATCCCCCAAAAAATCTGTTGCCATCAATGTGGATATATTGCCAGAGCATATTTTTTTTCTCTCCTGTGGTGAAATTTCCTCATACATCATTTTCATCCTTG
>CAZYYF010000092.1:0-5216 GCA_964650875.1 uncultured bacterium | reverse complement strand
CTGACCACATAGACCTTTACCAGCACCACGGTGTTTTCTATGACTATCAACTTAAAACTATTCTTTCTGATAACGGTGCTCTTCGTGCTTTACGGGAACTTAAAGAAAAGAAAATTGTCAGATACATCGGAATTACCAGTCACTCTCCGAGAATACTGTTGAAAGCCCTTGAACTTGATGTATATGATTGTATGCAAATTATTGTAAACCCGGCACGCAAAAGTATGTTGGATAGGGAATACTTTGATGAGTTTATGAAAAAAGCACAGGAAAAAGGAGTAGGAGTAATAGCGATGAGTATAGCTGGTAGTGGCGCACTGCTTAAGAAAAATCTCAAGATGGAAGAACTTATGAACTACGCATGGAGTTATCCCGTAACAACAGCAGTCATCGGTATCACAGAAACCTGGCAGATTGATGAGAATGTTAAGGCGGCTGCCAATTTTAGAAAACTATCCGATGTAGAAAAACAGTGTTTGGAAGAAAAATGTCGTTGAACTTTTTATATTGTATCCATCGCGGTTAATCCTTGTTTTTCAACCTTGGCAATATTTTTTCCTCAAAGATAGTATACAGGATAGGAATAAAAAACAAGGTCAGCAGAAAACTTACAGTCAACCCGCCGATAATAGTAAAACCGAGCGGTACCCATATTTCCGAGCCTTCCCCTTTTGACAATGCCATTGGCACAAGACCAAAAATAGTAGTCAGTGTAGTCATACAGACAGCCCTTAACCTTAGCTTACCTGCCTTTACAACTGCTTCATGTAGTTCAACCCCTTCCTCTCTCAATTGTTTTATAAAACTTATAAGTACGATACCTGTTTCCACACCTATCCCCACTATCATAATAAGGCCGAGAAAAGAGATAATGGAAAGTGTATTACCTGATAAAAGAAGCGCCCAGACAACGCCTATCAGTGAGAAAGGTACAGCAAACATTACTACAAAGGGGTCCAGCAGAGACTCAAACTGGCTTGCCATAATCATAAATATAAGTATTATACCAAGTATTAAAGCAAAACCTAAACTCTTAAAAGTTTTCTGCTGTTCCTGGAACTCCCCCCCAAAATTTATGGAAAAACCCGCAGGTACTTCAAGGTTTTCCAATTTTTCCTGAGCTTCACGTACAACATTCCCTAACGCCCTCCCATAAATCTCTCCTTCAACCTTTACCACCCTTTCTCTGTCCTTCCGCTCAATTTTTAAAGGTCCTGTTGTTTTTACTATCTTCGCTACCTGTGATAAAGATACCTGTCTGCCTGACGGAAGAGGAACTATCAGGTTCTCCAGAGCATCTATGGCGCTTCTATCTTCTTTCCTCAGTCGCACTTCAATATCATACTCATCCCCGGCTTCTCTGTAATAGGTAGAAACACTTCCTTCAAAACAGGTTTCTATAACATCAGAAATAGTTGTCGCGTTCAATCCAAACAGAGAAGCCTTTTCTCTATCAATTAGCACCTGTATTTCCGGCTTACCCTCTTTTCGGGAGATTCTCACATCGCCTACACCCTCTATTCCTTTCAAAATATCTGCTACTTTTGAAGAAAGATTTCTGGCGATACCCAGGTCATAACCCCTTATTTCTACTGATAATGGTTTACCTGTACCAAGCAAAGTTGTCCCTATTGAAGAAGCATCATATCTTACATCAGCTCCAGGGAAAATATTTAACTTGTCTTTAATATCATACGCTATCTGCCGGGGACTTCTTTTTCTTTGAGCCTTGTCTATAAGCTTTATCCTTACTTCCCCGATATTAGATCCCTGTTCCCCTCCAAAAAGGGAAGATACACCTGCTTCTCCTAACCCCCAGCTTGAACTACTTACCTTTATTTCAGGAACTTCTTTAAAAAGAAGTTGCTCTACTGCTTTTGTTACTTCTCCAGTTTTTTCATACCTTGTGCCTATGGGTAGCTCTATGGAAAAAGAAAGCCGTCCTTCGTCCGTTTCAGGTATGAATTCGGTTCCAATAAACTTAACAAGAAACAGACTTCCGAATAAGATAATAGTACTGGCAAAAACTACTCTTTTCCGGTATCTGAGCGCCCACTTTAGAAAATTTTCATAAGAATTATCCATCTTCTGAAACCATCTATTAGTAAAAAAATATATTATATCTGATAAGTTTTTTTTCTTTGTCTCAGCACCTTCTTTTTTAACTGTAGAGGTTTTGGAAGTAAGCATGGGAATGAGTATCAGGGCTGTAAACAGAGAAGCAAGCATGGCTATGGAACATACATAGGCCAGTTCTCCAAAAAACACAGCAGCAAGACCTCCAGTGAAGAATATGGGGACAAATATTGACACTATACAAAAAACAGAAGCCGTTATAGCACCTGCTACCTCTTTGCCCCCTTCAATACAGGACTTTATCAGTTCTTCTCCGTTTTCTAGATGACGGTGAATGTTTTCATAGACAACGATGGTTGCATCAACAACCATACCTATTGCAATTGAGAGAGCAGATAGGGAAATAATATTTATTGTATAACCTCCAATATATAGAAAAATAAAGGTCATGATAAGGGATATGGGAATGGCGCTTGAGATAATGAGGGAAGAACGGAAATTGCCAAGGAATAGAAAAACCACAATGATTACAAGCACACCACCTAAAAGAATCGTATTTTTCAGGTTGTTTATAGATTTTACAACCTGGTCAGAGGAATCGGATATTATAGAGAATTCCACATCAGGCGGCAGGTTTTTTTTCAGTTTTTCCAGTCTTGCAAATACTTCGCGGCAGACATTCACCGTATTTGCCTCTGATTCCTTCTGAACCATCAATCTTATACCAGGTCGTTTGTTAACAAATGTCTCCTGCGTTAGTTCTTTGAAGGCATCTTTTACCGTAGCGATGTCTTTTATCTTTATCGGGATCCCGTTATAGGTCGATATAACAACATCTTCTATCTCCTGTATTTTTAGTTCCGCTGGGACCCTTACAAGATAATCTATCATTCCTGTTTTGATATTTCCGCCAGGAGAAGAAAGATTCTCTGCCTTAAGAATATTTTCCACCTGACTTACAGACATGTTATAAGCCTTTAGTCTCTGGCTGTTTAATTCTACAAGTATTGCCCTTTCCAGACCTCCTCTAACAGTTACGCTTGCCACTCCAGGAGCACTTTCAAGAGGCATAGCAACCTCATCTTCAAGAAGTTTTTTAAGAGAAGGGTAGGTTTTTTCATTAGAAGTGACACCATATATAAGCACAGGCATCATGGAAAGGTCAAACTTAAAGATTATTGGGTCTTCTGCCTCATCAGGTAAGTTGGGTTTAATCAGGTCAAGCTGGTCTCTTACATTGTTGACAGCATTATCCAGATTTATACCCCAATTGAATCTCAAGGTTATTACAGAAATACCTTCCTGGGAAAAACCTTCTATTCTATCAAGGTCTTCAACAGTCGTAAGCCTATCTTCTGCCACACGGGTAATTCTTGTTTCTACCTCTTCAGGTCCGGCTCCTTCATACTCTGTAATTACCATAATAGATGGTACTTCAATATCCGGCATCATATCCAATCCCATGCGGGATAAAGAAATGCCACCGAGTAAAACAATGCCTATAAAAATCATGGCAGTAGTAACTGGCTTTTTAACTCCTATTTCTGAGAGATTCATTTTGAAAAATCCTCCTGTTTATTTAACAATGGATATCTTGCTTCCATTTTGGACCAAATGCTGACCTTCGACAATTAAATCGTCCATTTCTTTCAGACCTGATATAACTTCAACTATAGGGTCTTTTTCTAATCCTGTAATAATTTCCCTTATACTGGCTTTTCCTTGTTCTGCTACAAAAACATACTTTCTTCCTTCTTTCTCAATAATAGTGTCGATAGGGATAACAAAAACATTTTCATGGGAAGTGACAACAATATCCGTTCTTGCAAACATACCGGGTTTTATCATATGTCCAGGGTTGCCGACTGCAATTTCAACATTTGCGGTTCTCGTCTGGAAATCCAGCTGAGGTATAATATTGTAAACTTCTCCTGAAAACTTTCGTTCTGGATAAGCATCTAACAATACCTCAGATCTTTGGCCTTTTTTTATCTTTGTTATATCCCTTTCTCCGATAGCAACTGTCACCTTTACCTTATCAATATTTACTATGGTCACAAGAGGACCATTTATAATCATCTGCCCTTCATCAATAAACTTCTTTGTGATCATACCACTGATAGGTGCAGTTACATTGGCATCTCTCAGTCTTACCTTTGCCAGGTCTAACTCTGACTGCAGACTTTCCATATTATATTTTGTTGTATCAAGAGCGGCTTTAGCATCATCTAACGTTTTTTCAGCAACAACCTGCTGTTCAAACAGCCTTTTTATTCTTTCATAATCTTTTTTTAGTTTTTCAAAATTGGTTCTTACCGATTCAATCTGGCTCTCTATCTGTTTTATCGTTAACGCAGTTTTTTCATAGTCAATCTGGGCAAGTAGATCTCCCTGTTTGACAGTCTGCCCTTCTTTCACGAAAATTTTTTCTGCCCTTCCTGTAACCTCTGGATATACGGTTACTTCCGCCCATGGTTTGACATCTCCTGGACCAGAAACGGTTTCCCGTATAACTGACCGTTCTACTTTTATGACCTTGACGGGAATTATAGTCTCTTGTTCTGTTGCGGTTGGAACTTGCTTACCTCTCTGGCTAATTCTTACAACTGCCAGCATAATAAGTATAATCACACATAGAAATAAGACTTTCTTTTTCATTTTTTGCTCCTTCTTAGGTAAATGGTTCTGCCAAAATTATAGTTTATGAATTAGTGTTTTTAAAATGGATTTGCTCAATCATAAATATAATAGTATATCATAAAATAGTGTATTTGTCCAAAAATTTACAAGTAAAGCAGGTAGAGATTAACAACGATAAACCTTATATTATCATATATAGTCGTTCACTTGCAACATAATGTATAAGTTAGGGATAGGCAACACATTAGTTTCTTATTTTTGATATAGAAAGGTTGAATAAATTCATAGAAGAAAATACAGTTGAACCAAAATGTCTTGAAAAATGGAGATAAAAAAAGTAAAATAGGCAAAATAGGAATATATAAAAAAGGGGGGAATTGGTATATTGACTATTATGTTGGTGGTAAAAGGAAAAGAGAAAAGGTTGGTAAGGATAGAGCAAGGCGACGACGAAATCGGCCAGCAGGCATACTGATAGTATGTTGACGAAGCCGATGAGG
>CAZYYF010000091.1:0-5384 GCA_964650875.1 uncultured bacterium | reverse complement strand
TTTTACTTCGAAATAATAAACATAACCGCTGATTTGATAGTAGTTATGGTAGCGCAGGAAATGTTCGGCTTCTTCCCGATCATAGACTTGTACACCACGGCTTTCTAGGAGAGCCACTTGTTGCTGTGGTGAACGGCTTGGCTTTGAAAAGGAGATTTTTTCAGCCATGATGCCCCCATGGCCCAGGGTATAAAAAACAACCCGCCCTGGTGCGGTATCCGAAGATATCCCGTGGCGAGTCTTATTAAGAATAATATAATTCGTAAATACCTTGTTGTCAATGTCAACAAGGGGCGGCGCGGGTTGTTCGTGATTCATTAGCTATCTCCCAGTTTTACCTTGTTGAGGTTTTCCAGGATCGCCACGACCTGCATGTCCATTTTCGAGAAGGCAAACCATTTTTTCCCCAAGTCTTTGAGCGAAGCGCCGATATGGTACAGATCGGTTTCATCAATAATTAAAAACCGATCATGTGCCGCAGAAAAATCTTTGAGTATAATGGGTTCATATTGGGCGTTGAATTTTTGTACATCTGTTTTGAGTTGCTGGCTTGGATTTTTGGTCAATAGTGTAACCGTAACTCCTTTGCTTCGCTTGGCAAAAAGAGAGAGCACCGTATCATCGATATAATTATCGATCAAAATGATTGATTTTTTAGCAGATCTAATGAGATTGCTTATAAAATTCCATGCATCAAAAATCTGTCCATCATAAAAAATACCTTGTTTGGGGATTACTGTTTTTTGTTCAATAGCGTTTAAAATGGTATCCACCTTTTGGTCTGTTTCAATCTGCTTTAATTCCAGGCTGTCGAGGCGTTGAAATATTTGTGCGTTTGTTTGCAGAAAACGCCGCATAGCAACAAATGCATTCATAATTTGAATGCTAACTTGAATGGCTGTTTCACTCCTTAAAACAGCCGATAACATAGCTACACCTTGTTCTGTAAAGGCAAAAGGAAGGTATCGTCTTCCACCCCAACTTGAGGTCACAAACTGTGATCTCAAGTTTTCCATATCCTCTTTGGTCAGTTGAAACATAAATTCGGGTGGAAAGCGTTCGATGTTTCTTTTTACAGCCTGATTCAGCACCCTGGTTTCCACACCATATAAAACAGATAGATCCTCATCCAACATCACTTGAACATTCCGTATAGAATAAATCCGTTTTTGGATATCATCTATTTTAACAAGGTCGGTGCTCATTCTAGTTTCAGCCTTTTCAGATTTTCAATGATCGCCTGATTCAGTCGTTGTTCTTCTTCCAGTTGCGCCTCGAACTCTTTTTTGAGTTGTGTAAATCGCTCGTTGAAGTCGAAGTCGTCTTCTTCGTCGGGCAGGCCCACATAGCGGCCGGGAGTGAGCACATAGTCGAGTTCGCGCACCCGTTCAATGGAGGCGGAATTGCAAAAGCCTTTGATGTCCTCGTATTTTCCGTTGGGGTTTCGCCATTCGTGATAGGTGCGGGCGATTTTTTGGATATCCTCGGTGGTGAGTACGCGGGTTCGGCGGTTAATGAGTTGGCCCATGTTGCGGGCGTCGATGAAAAGGATTTCATCGGTGCGGTTGCGGTAGCCGCCGTTAGCCTTATTACGGGACAAAAACCAGAGGCATGCGGGGATTTGGGTGTTCAAAAAGAGTTTGGCGGGCAGGTTCACAATACAATCCACAAGCCGCGCTTCGATAAGAGCTTTGCGGATTTCACCTTCGCCGGATGTTTTGGAGGTAAGTGAGCCTTTGGCCAGCACAAAGCCCGCGATACCGGAGGGGCTTAAGTGATAGATAAAGTGCTGGATCCAGGCGTAGTTGGCGTTGCCCGCGGGAGGGGCGCCGTATTTCCAGCGGCCGTCGGTGCGGAGCAGGTCACCGCCCCAATCACTGTCGTTAAACGGCGGGTTGGCAATGACAAAATCGGCTTTCAGGTCCTTGTGGGCATCGTTGAGGAACGAGCCTTCGCTGTTCCACTTGACCTGCGAGCTATCAATACCGCGGATGGCCAGGTTCATTTTGCACAGTCGCCAGGTGGTCTGGTTGCTTTCCTGGCCGTAAATGGAAATGTCGTTGATTTTGCCCTGATGGCTTTGCACAAATTTTTCGGACTGCACGAACATACCGCCCGAGCCACAGCAAGGGTCAAAGACGCGGCCTTTATAAGGTTCGAGCATTTCGACGAGGAGCTCAACCACACAGCGCGGGGTATAGAATTGTCCGCCTTTTTTGCCTTCCGCCAGGGCGAACTCGCCGAGGAAGTACTCAAACACATGGCCTAAAATGTCGGCGCTGCGGGCTTTGGCTTCGCCCAGGGCGATGTTGGATATAAGGTCAATGAGGCCCCCCAGGCTGGTGGGGTCCAGGTTCCCGCGGGCATAGACTTTGGGCAGCACATCTTTGAGGGAGGGGTTTTCCTTTTCGATGGCGTCCATGGCGCTGTCCACGATTTTCCCAATGGTGGGCTGTTTTGCCCTCGACTGCAGGTATGACCAGCGGGCTTTTTCGGGGACAAAAAAAACATTTTCGGCTTTGTACTCGTCCTTATCTTCCGGGTCAGCGCCGGCATATTCGCCCTGGCCGCTTTTGAGTTTCGCGTGGAGTTCCTCAAAAGCGTCGGAGATGTATTTCAGGAATATTAAGCCCAGCACGACATGCTTGTATTCGGCGGCGTCAATATTTTTGCGGAGCTTGTCGGCGGCTTTCCAGAGTTGTTTTTCGAGGGGTTCGATGTTGTTTTCTTGGTTTTTGGGCATTTTCTGTTCTCCATAATTAGTGATTTTTTTAATATGGTTTTTATCATTATAGCATAGAATTGCCTGTATTGATATTAGCTGGTGCCCAATTATGGTAAGTAAACAGACATGGTATGTCCCAAGACATTAGGCAGCTTATTGAGCAAGTAGATTTTCAAGAATGACCGGCATAAACAGCGCTGTTTTGGTGCAGCTTGTTTCTCTTCTACAGGCAATAAATAACGCTCAGATACATACACAGGAGGCCGTAAACGGGTATTTATATCCTTCACCACTATTTTTCCCTTCTTGACGTATTATAGTTTATAATATAAACTAGTTTATGAAAGTGATTGAGGCGTTTTCAAAAGCAGCAAACTTTTGAAAGTGGCTCATTTCGCCGTATAAGGAGTCGTTATTATGGATATAAATGAGATGCCGGATCTGGAACATATTCTTAAGGACATCCGGGCAATAAAGACTGCCCTCCATAGGCATGACCATGTTATCAGGCAGATACTGCTGCCAAAATACTTTGGACTCATGAGCGCCTATTATGGCGGGGCCATGCTTTTTGTCTTTGGCTTATTCCAGGGCTTTATTCTGTATTACGGCGCTTACGATCATATCCCCCCCTGTGGTGCGTTACCTCCTCTGGGCTTTCTTTGCCTTTGCTACGGTGAGCGGCGGTGTTATTAAGCTTGTCAGCCTTACCAGGGCAAGCAGGGAACTTTCTGGCCCCACGGGGGTTTTCTCTCTGATGCGGGAATTTTTTATATTGCCCCTTAGGCATGTTTATATTGGAGCTGCCATCGGCGCCCTCCTTGTATCGGTGTACCTCGTGCAAACCGGGCTTGCAATGCTTGTCATTTCTGTGGTGGTTCTGATGGTCGGTATTATTTGGAACCAGTTGGGCGAATATATAAAAAGCCGCTCCTATCTTGTGGTGGGTTATTGGCTCATCGTGAGCGCCGGTCTTTCCTTTTTCTTTGTTCAGGCCTATCCCTTTGCGGTGCTTGCCCTGAGCCCCAGCCTAGGTTTTTTTGTATTCGGCCTCCTCGGACTTTGGGAAGGTCACAAGGACAGGAAGGACTCCCATGAGTAAACGGGGCCAGGGCCCACGGCTAGACAAGGTTATCCACGAGCGGTCCAGACTTATGATTCTGACCTACCTCGCCTCTGCGGATAACCTCAGGGCAGCCTTTACGGAACTGCGGGACCAGCTTGGCTTTACCGCAGGAAATCTATCAATACAACTAAAAAATCTTGAAGATGCGGGCTTTGTACGGATCGAAAAATCCTTTGTAGACAACAAGCCCTTTACCGATGTGGCATTAACGAAAGCGGGAGAAGCGGCTCTGCAAACCTATCTTGATGAGATGGAGCAGCTTATCGTGGCCCTTAAAAATAGGTCGTAGCACAAGGAGGCTATTATGTCGGCAATTCTTGAACTGGAAGGTATTACAAAAATTTACAAAAAGGGAGATTCGGAAGTGCATGCCCTCGATGGGGTGAGCCTTTCTATCGAAAAGGGCGAATTTACCGCCATTGTGGGGCCCTCAGGGTCCGGCAAGACAACCCTTCTTAATATTATTGGGTGTCTTGATACCCCGACTGCCGGGGTGGTTCGTTATAACGGCAGTCCCCTGGGGGCCATGAGCGAGGATGAACGGTCAGCCTATCGGAAACAGCATATTTCGTTTATTTTCCAATCCTACAATCTTATTCCGGTACTGACGGTCCGGGAAAACGTAGAGCTGCCCCTGGTTATTGAGCGGCGGCTCACTAAGCCGGAAATTCGGCAGAAGGCAGAGGAAGTCCTCGCTGCCGTGGGGCTTGCTGGACTGGGTGATCGGTTCCCCCGGGAGCTCTCTGGCGGCCAGGAACAGCGGGTTGCCATAGCCCGGGCCCTGGTAAAGGATCCCTACATTGTGCTTGCCGATGAACCTACCGCCAACCTGGATTCCCATATGGCCGAGGAAATTGTGGAGCTTATGCGGAATATCAATAAAACCCTCAAGGCCACCTTTATTTTTTCCACCCACGACGCCCTCGTTCAAAGAAACGCCCGAAGGGTCATCAATATACGGGACGGGATTATTCATAGTGATGAAAAAAAAGGGGAATAATATGAAAAAGCGGAAAGAACGCACCGCCTGGACCACCCTTGCTACCATTGCATGGCGTAATGTATGGCGCCACGGCAAACGGACCGCCCTCACGGTTATCACCATGACCTTTGGTCTCGGACTCTATATCGGTATGGATTCAATCCTGAAAGGTATGGACCGAATGGGCCTTGAAAATATGATGGAACTTTCCGATTCGTCGGTAAAAATAACGACCCGTGCCTATGACGAGGAAGCCCAAAGTATGCCCTTAGATTACGGTATTCCCGATGTAGCCGCGGTCAAGGCCTTTCTTATGCAGGATAAACGGGTGCTGGCGGTTTCCGAACGGCTCCGTTTTGTGGGTCAGCTTTCCAATGGGCAGGATGCTCTGCCGGTTCAGATTATTGCTATAAATCCTCAAGATGATGACCAGGTGTTTTCTCTCGCAAACTATCGGACCGGCGATTCTTTGGCAGCCCAGACCGAGGGACCTGCAATCATGCTGGGTAAAAAACTGGCCGCAGAACTGGGGCTCGAGCTCGGTTCCTGGG
>CAZYYF010000090.1:0-5386 GCA_964650875.1 uncultured bacterium | reverse complement strand
TTACAAGGAAACCTATCACAAGATGTATCCTGAAATTTCTTTCATGTTTTATGATATATAACAATCCAGACATAGCATCGTTAAAACTTGCCACTACATCCTTCCTATTCTTCTTTTTGAGGTTCTCCATACAACTATTGCTCTCCTGTTAATTGATGAAAAAGAGCATCTTGCACGGTCAGCATTTTTTCCCTTTGTGAAAAACTATAATCCCTATAATTTTTGAGATGAAGATAACCATGAATTATAAGGTATATAATTTCGTTTTCAATGGTGTTACCATACTTACAACTATTTCTAAAAGCAGTTTCTGCTGATATAATGACTTCCCCATATTTTCTGGAGAGTTTAAAGCTTATAACATCCGTAGGGCAATTTTTCTTTAAAAATTGCCTGTTGATTTTTTTGATGAGCCTATCGCTCACAATGATTATGCCCACTTCTTCAGGAGGAGATGAAAAAACTTCAGGATTATTTTCAAAAACCTTTTTTATTTCACTGAGATTTATCTTGGTTTTTATCTGGCGGTTGCTTATCCTGAATACTGGATTCTTTTTCTTTATGGTGTTTCTCATAAGCATCTATTATCTTTTTGACCAACGTATGTCTTATAACATCCCTGTTGGAAAAATAGATAAATTTTATGCCTTTTATCCCATAAAGTATCTTCTGGATCTCAACCAGCCCAGAAGTATGGGATGTTAGTGGCAGGTCTATCTGGGTGATATCTCCGGTTATTACTGCCTTTGAGTTTATTCCAAGTCTCGTTAGGAACATCTTCATCTGTTCAAACGTTGTATTCTGGGCCTCATCAAGTATTATAAAAGCATCGCTTAACGTTCTACCACGCATATAAGCCAGAGGAACCACCTCTAAGATTCTTCTTTCGGCCCATTTCTTCAGTTCGTCATATCGCAGGATATCATAAAGTGCGTCATATATGGGTTGGAGGTAAGGTTTGATTTTTTCTTCAAGGTCACCTGGTAAAAATCCCAATCGCTCACCTGCTTCAAGGGCAGGTCTGGTAAGAATTATTCTCTGGAACTCTCCTTTCTTGATAAGCTCTATTCCGCAGGCAACAGATAGATATGTTTTCCCTGTTCCTGCAGGTCCTATACCCATAGTTAAATCATAGTTCCTTATAGCAGAAATATATTCTTTCTGTTTAGGACTTCTTGCCTGGATAACAGTCCTTTTTGAATCGACAAATATCTCATCTGCAGATTCCTTGATTTTGCCGAGTTCGTTCTGGAAGGTTCCGGCAATTCTCATCATATCATTTTTCTGCAGGTTTTTCCCGCTTTTTACGTGGGCCTGTAGTTCTTTAAGAAACCCCAGAGTTTTTTCAACGAACTTTTCTTCTCCTTTTACTTTCAACAAGTTACCGCGTGTGTACAGTTGAACATGCAAAAGGTGTTCCATGTAAGAAATGTTACTGTCCTGAGCACCAAAGATTATTTGCGCTTCATTGTTGGTAAGATAAACTTCTTTTATTATTGCCATTTCAAGGAATGAAAATTATAGTATCTACTGCAATTATATTTGGATTCTTTATCACATGCCTGTTTCTCTTATATATAAGCACCCATTTGGAAGCATCGCCATAATATTTCTGAGCTATCTTACTTAAGGTATCTCCTTTTTTTATACGATATGTCCTTTCTACTTTGGGTTCTTCCATTATAATAGGTTCTTCTGGCGGTTTCATCATTATAGTTGCTCTCAACCTGTTAATTTCTGCTAATGTTTGGTTAGCAATAGCAATAGATTTTTCGCTCGATTCGTTTGCAGCATCTATTGCTTTTTTTGCTTCATTCTCCGCAAATTTTCTTGATTCGTTTGCAGCATTTATCGCTTTTTTTGCTTCATTTTCTGCAAATTTTCTTGATTCATTTGCCGCTTCTATCGCTTTTTGAGCTTCGTTTTCTGCAAACTTTCTTGCTTCATTTGCCGCTTCTATCGCATGGTTTGCACTTTCCAGGGCTTTTGTACTTGTAGATTCTGCTTGCCGACTTTTCTCAAATGCCTCATTAGCGATTTTCTCCGCATTTTTACTCACTTCTAAGCTTGTTTCGGATATCGCAAGGGTCTGCTTAAGCTTCATATCAATAATTTCTTCTTTCGTCATAACGGATTTTTCATCAGCCTGTTTCGTTGTAACACAACCTGACAACATCAAAACTGATATTACCAAAACCAACAAAATTTTTCTATTCATCATATCGCTCTCTACTTTCTTAATGTTTGTGTGGGTTTTTACTGAGAGTTACTGCATATTTATATTATCATATCATTCTTTTTGAACTCTGTCAATGCTGTCAATATGTATACGGTTTTCTTTAAGGATCTTTTCTTCCACTTCTCCAGGAGCCATCGTCAGTGGACATATACCCTTCTGCGTTTTTGGGAAAGCGATAGTTTCTCTAATACTCTCTTCTCCCAATAACAGCATCATAAGTCTGTCCAATCCGAGTGCTATCCCGCCATGTGGAGGAGCTCCATAATCAAGAGCTTCTAATAGAAAACCGAATCTCTCCTTATAAATTTTTTCTTCTATTCCTATAAGTCTGAAGTTCTCTTCCTGTAAAGCCCTGTTGTGTATCCTTATACTGCCACCGCCGATTTCGTTTCCATTAAGTACGATATCATAAGCCCTGGACCTCACTTTCAAAGGTTCAGATTTCAGAAAAGGGATGTCAGACACAACAGGAGAAGTAAAGGGGTGGTGGACAGACTGGATTCTATTTTCTTCTTCGTTAAACTCAAACAAAGGGAAGTCCATAACCCATAAAAAATTAAAAGTGTTTTGTTTTATAAGATGAGGAATTTTTTTAAGAACAATCTCTTTAACCTGGTTGAGTTTCTCGTTAACCCATTTTTCTTTTCCACCGAGAAAAAAAAGAATAGAATTCCCGGGTTCAACATCAGGTTTCAATTGTTCTATAATCTCAACTGGCAAAAATTTCTTAAGTGGGCTCTGCACCTCTTCACCTTTAAATCTTATCCATCCCAAACCTCCTCCACCTTCTTTTTTTATAAAACCGTCAAGGTTTTCTATGTCTTTCAAAGATAATTTATCTGCTGAAGGCACAGGAAATCCTTTTATAACACCTCCTTCATCCAGAATACTGTTCAGTACTTTTATCCTGGTCTGCTTAATGATATCCGAAATATCCTTATATACTATATCTATTCTCGTATCAGGTTTGTCCGAACCATATCTCTGCATAGCTGAAGCGTAAGATATTTTTGGGAAAGGAATGGAAACTTCCTTGCCGAAAACTTCATATATTGAGTACTTCAGAAGTTTTTCTGTGATATCAATAACATCTTGCTCTTCAACAAAAGACATTTCCATATCCAGCTGTGTAAACTCAGGTTGCCTGTCAGCCCGGAGGTCTTCGTCCCTGAAACATTTTGCAATCTGGAAATACCTGTCAATGCCTCCTATCATAAGAAGCTGTTTGAAAAGCTGAGGAGACTGTGGCAATGCATAAAACTTGCCAGGGTTGAGTCTTGAAGGCACGATAAAATCTCTGGCTCCTTCAGGAGTACTTTTAGTAAGTACAGGCGTTTCAGTCTCAACAAAACCTTCTGATATAAGAAATTCTCTTATTTTATGACAAAAAAGTGCTCTTGTACGTAGGTTTTTCTGTAACCTATCATTTCTTATATCAATATACCTGTACTTTAGTTTCAGGTTTTCTCCTATTTTATCAGATTCAGAAGGCTCAAAAGGCAGGACATTTGACTTATTTAAAACTACCAGGTTGTTAACCTTTATCTCAATTTCCCCAGTAGGTATCTTGCTATTTACGGTTTCAGCGGGCCGTTCAACTACTTCTCCTTCAACCTTTACAACCCATTCATTGCGTAATATCTTCACCTGCTCATAAAGGGCACTGCTGGCTTCTTTTGGAGAACAGACAACCTGAGTGATGCCATACCTATCTCTTATATCAAAAAAGGTCACCCCGCCGTGGTCCCTTATAGAATTGACCCATCCACATAAAACTACCTTTTCTCCGAGATTGCCTCTGTTCAAAACACCGCATGTATGGCTCCTTAACATCTTAACATCTCCTTAAATCTCTGTATAAAAATATCAATTTTGACTTCTTCCTGCAGTCCCGTATCCATCTTTTTTAACAGAATTACACCTTTTTCCATCTCTCGTTGTCCAAGAATAACGCACCATGGAACCTGCTGCCTATCAGCCATCTTGAGGGCCGATTGCAAAGGTCTGTCGTCATAATCCATTTCCACAGATATCCCTTGTTTTCTCATATTTCGTGCAATATCTATTCCGACATTCCTTGCTTCTCCTCCTATGCAGATAAAATATACAACAGGTTCAACAGGGATAGGTTTAGTCATCAAGCTTAAAAGTCTTTCCATACCTATGGCAAAACCTACAGCCGGAACATCTTCTCCTCCAAGTTCTTTGACAAGCATATCATACCTTCCACCTGCTGCAATGGCATTATTATCATCTTTTAGATAAACTTCAAAGACAGTTCTCGTATAATAATCCAGCCCCCTTACAAGATTTGGCTGAATATTATAAGCAACTTGGGCTTTTTGCAGGTATTGTAATACATCCTGAAAGTGGATAGAGCACTGTTTGCACAACACTTCATCTATGGAAGTGATATTTTTTATCAATTGCCTGCACTGGCTATTCTTGCAATCAAGTATTCTCAGAGGAGATTTTGCGGCTCTGATTTTACAATCCTGGCATAAATTTTCCTCAATAGACCCAATATAGTCTTTGATTTTTTCTCTATACCGACTTTTGCAATTAGTACAACCTAGGGTATTTATGCCAAAATAGTAATTCTGGATTCCGAGGTTCTTGATTATAGTATCAAGAATTTCAATAACTTCTCCATCAGAAAAAGGAGAAGCACTTCCCAGAAGTTCCACTCCGAACTGATAAAACTGTCTATACCTGCCTTTTTGAGGTCTGTCATACCTAAACATGGGACCGTAATAATAAAGACGGGTAGTATTTTTAGCAGTAGACATCCCTGCCTCTATAAATGCCCTTACAACAGATGCGGTGCCTTCTGGCCTCAACGCAAGGTTCCTGCCTTTTTTATCCTGGAAGGCATACATCTCTTTTGATATTATATCCGAGTCCGAACCTATACTCCTTTCAAAAAGGGCCTGTTGTTCTATCACAGGCGTGCGGAGTTCTTTATAATTAAAAAGTTTTACGGTTTCTACAATGATTTTTTCGGCATACTGCCATTTCCCTGTTTCTTCAGGCATGATATCATGCATACCACGAACACTTTTATATTGTGCCATAATGGTATATAATTTAACACAAAATACTCAGTTGACAAAAAAAAAAAGAAGTTGTATAATTTTCATAAAGTTA
>CAZYYF010000089.1:0-5447 GCA_964650875.1 uncultured bacterium | reverse complement strand
CAATCTTTTCAAAGGCAGACAGGGGAACGCCCTGCCAGTTAGAATATCCTTTTAAAAAAGATGTCTTATTTTTAACGGCTTTCTCTGAAGATTTCAGGCAACCCATACGGGCAAAAACAGATGAAAGGTCAAAAGTCTCCACTGTTATTCCATGGGATTGTAAGGACAATTCATCTATCCGCACCGTCTTAAAAGGTGTCGTTCTCGCTCCTATAGCACCCACAGTCATCTTCCTCATTCCTTTAACCACTCTGCAAACTCTGTCAAAATAACTTATCTGTTTTTCAAAATCTTTATTGTTCGGATGTATAACATGGGGTGGCAAAACGGTAAAAGGAATTTTATGTTGGGAGAAGATATTCATTACAGACATTTTTCCACAAAACGCGTCTCTTCTAAGTTCGGGACACATCTTGTCCAGCTCATCAGGATATGCCTGAATCAAGATGGGTACTTTTGTATCTTCAAGAGCTGTAACAACTCCTGTTTCATCTCCGAAATTAGGCAGAGAAAGAATAATCCCATCAAAGTTACCCCTATTTTTTTTGAGGAAATCCGCATATATCCTGCCTTCTGCTGCAGTCTCAACAGCGCCGTAATGAGTTGCTTTTTCATCAAGCATCAAACTTTTATATCCCATCTTCTTCAGGACATCTGACATTTCTTTTCTCGCCGAGGCAATAAGAGAACCAGGGAAAAATCCCCTGTTACCAAAAAAAAGCGCAAATGTTGACTTTTCAGAAAACATCTGATACCTCCTTTCAATATTCAATAAATATGGTTTCAGGAAAAAAGTGAAATAGCAAAACAATCCAACTCACTGCTTTACTTTTTGAAACCAATTCATCGTACGTATTCAAATTTCCTATTTTGTGTCTCACCTTACTGATTCAACTGAAATTTTACCAAATTCGTATGCAAGGTTCCTGCTTACAAAGGTTTCACATCAACCGGCTTGTCTTTCTTATAAGATTCCATAATAGCCTCTATTACATTGACAGCACTTATCATATCATCGAGGTTTATCACAAACCTTTTCTTGTGAAGAATGGCTTCAACAAAATGGTCAATTTCAGCTTTCAAAGCGCCGTCAATCCGGTCATTACATTCAGGCCAGTGTGAGATATCAGTAAGTTCATAAGGAATTGGCGTATCTTTTTCCTTATATATCTCAATTCCCTGGTTAAACTTGTTCAAGAGAGCAGTGGCTTTAGAGCCATATATTTCAAGATTTGACTTCAAGCCACACGGGAAATTCTCCGGGAGCACCCAGCTAAATTCAAGATGTGCTACGGTATCCTTTCCAAGATTAGCAAGCACATAGATACAGTCTTCGCTCTTCCATTTTTTGTTTATATTTACAATACGTTGGGCATATACGCGGGTTATTCTTTTCTTGGCACACCACTGAACTGCGTCTATATCATGTATGCCTACATAGAAAAGCATGGAAGTAGTATCTTTAATGTTCATGGCAGTAAGTCTGCTGTTTCGCCTGCCAGCAGAAATATGTATTACCTCACCAATTTCACCGTTGTTAACTGCATCATACAGTCTTTTATATCCGGGCTCAAATCTTAAAAGGTGAGCAACCATTATCCTCACACCGTTTTTCTCGCAGGCTTCTTTGATTTTTTTACAATCTTTCACCGTACGTGCCATAGGTTTCTCAAGAAGTATATGTTTTCCAGCGGTTGCTGCGGCAACTGCTGGTTCAACATGATTGTCATCTGGTAAACATATATCAATAGCATCCAGGTTTTCTTTTGCTAACATCTCTCTATAATCGGTATAAAAAGCACATCCAAAATCTTTTTTAAACTTTGGCCCCAGGCTCTTGTTTATATCAGCAACTGCTTTTAGCTCAGCACCAAAAGATTCTGCATAAATCCGTGCATGGTAAGTTCCAATAAAACCTGTTCCTATAACTCCTACTTTTAGTCTTTCCATTTTTTCTCCTTATAGGTTAAAAGGTTCTACTACATATGGAGACAACTGGTTAAATCTATTCTCTTTGTTCTACAAAAATCACAAGTTTTTTAGGTCTAATTCTTCTACTGGTGGTTTTTCCAGATACCTGATATTAAAACACCTCTTTTGTTTTCTGTCAAATATATTATAAAATATAGGGAAAAGATTACAACAAAAAAACGAACTCTAAATTTATAGAATGGCTGCCAAATATAAAAATAGAATAAAGTCGTAAAAGTATGAGAGAATTAGAAAATAGAGCAGATGTTCATCGGCAGTGAAATAAAGTGCTACCTATATCTCCAAACTTGTACAGAAGGTTGACTTAAACGGGTAAAGCATATATAATTATTTCTATGGGAAACGTATGGATTTCTTCGTGGCATCACTGTGATATAGCAGGGAAAGCAATAATGGTAATATTAGGATTGCTATCTTTTTACTCCTGGTATATTATTATAGAAAAATTCCTGTTTCTCAAGGACATAGAGAAAAAAAACAAGGTGTTTGAAAAATCTCTTGATAGGGGAGAACTCCCGAAGTTTGTCAACTGTCCTCTTAATACTATTTTTACCTATGGTATGGAATTGAAAAGAAAAACAGATGTTGATTCCATAGAGGCGCATCTTGAAAAGGCTTTTCTTAAGGAACAGGGCAAACTTGAAAAAAACCTTACTTCTCTTGCAACTATTACCTCAATAGCACCTTTTCTTGGACTTTTAGGAACCGTCTGGGGACTGTTGCTCTCATTTGAAGGTATTGTTGCATCTGGGACTTCTTCTGTGAAAGTAGTGGCCGCGGGAGTGGCTGAGGCTCTGATAACAACCGTCGCTGGTTTAATAGTGGCTATCCCTGCGTGTGTAGGTTATAACTATTATAGAGAACGTGTGCTTAATATCCTTGAAAAGATGGAGTATCTCTTTCCTACTATACTAAATTATCTAAAACATACAGATTAAAAGGTGGGATTTTTAGTTATGGAAAGATTAAGTAGAAGAAATGGGAACTTTACTTTTTCCCAGATTAATATAACTAATCTTGTGGATGTCGCGCTAAATGTTGTTATCATCCTTCTTATTATGTCCTCTTTTATTGAACAAGGTATAGAGGTACAACTTCCAAAATCTTCTCCTGCAGAAATACAGATTGAAAAAAGTTTAGTGGTTACTGTATCTGCCAACGACACTTACTACATAGAAGATAAACAGGTAACATTCCGACAAATGTACAACATATTCAGGGAGAAGAGTAGTGAAAATAGAGGAATTTCTGTCATAGTAAAAGGCGATGAAAATGTTTCTTATAAAAACATCATAAAAGTTCTTGATATAGCTAAAAAATGTGGGATAGAGAAGATTGGGTTGGCTACTCAGGTAGAATAAAAAGGAAAAGCGTAAGTATTTCTTTTGTGATGCACTGTGTGGGATTTTTTTTACTAATAAGTCCTTCCTGGAAAAGACAGGCGGTAGAGATACAAAAAATATTCACTGTGCAGATAGTTAACTTACCAGCAGAAAAATTGCATGTTGAAAATAAAGAGGTTGTCTCTGAAATAAAAACTTCCACTGAAGTTCCTGTTAAAAATGGATCTTCTGTCAAAAAAGAGTATCAGACAAGAGCACCGGCAAAAAACAGTTGGAAAACGACAACAGAAAAACAGGTGATATCTCCTTTTGCAAGCGAATCTTTCAGGGAAAAACTCCTTTCAAAAATAGATAGTACAGACAGTTTATCTCAAGTCAATGTGAGTAAAAACCAGCCTGCAAATAAAAGTCAGCCTGTTAAAATTGGAAAACTTGAAAGCTCTCTTGTAGAAATAACTACGCCCGATGTTAATGTAAATATACCTGAATGGTATCTTATGTTTGTGCAGGATAAAATAAAGGGAAACTGGAAGATATACAATATTTTGGGAAAGAAAACCACTACTGTATCTTTCAGAATCAACAGGACTGGAAGGATAAGCAATATTTCGATTGAGGTAAGTTCTGGCAATACAAATTTTGACAAGTCAGTACTGGATGCGGTAAAAATGACACAAGATTTACCTCATTTCCCGGAAGAGATAAAACAACCTTACTTGGATATTGTCATTGAGTTTAGTACAGAGGGGGGTCTATGAAGAGAAAGCATATCTTTTTATGTTGGATACTTTTGTGTTTATCAACTAACCTTTACGCTTCTTCACCTATTTTTTTGAGGATAACAAAAAACCTTCGGGAAAAGGCGGATATATCAGTTCTTCTATCTTTGCCGAAGGATAGCTATTGGGAAAAATTTATGACCAGTATCAGCAGAGACTTTGATTATTCCGGATATTTTTCCGTCAATGAATCAAGATTTGTTGATAATCTTCAGGAAAGTAAAAAAAAGTATGCCATGCAGATGGTCTTACTTGGAAACAAAACCACAGAAGGCATAAATATTGTTGTGGAAGATAGTTTAGATGATAAAGTTCTATTTGAAAAAGAGTATAAAACAACAGACTCAGCGATTTATCTTGCACACAAAATATGCGATGATATTGTACTACACCTCACAGGTAAGCCCGGTATTGCATGCAGCAAAATACTTTTCGTAGCAGGGTCTTCTGGAAAACATCAGTTATACCAGATTGATTATGACGGTGAAAATGCAGTCAAACTTACAAATACAGAATACCTTGTTCATTATCCTAAATGGCTGATACCTTACCAGGAATTTCTTTTTGTGTCCTACCAGGGAGGTTGGCCTAAAATTGTACGGAGGAATATCGCATCCGGTGTGGAAAAAGTCATACTTTCCGAACCAGGACTTAATGCCTGTGTTTCTCCCTGCCAAAAGACAAAAGAAATGGCAGTTGTGCTTAGCAAAACAGGCTATCCTGAAATATACATTTCAGATTTCAACGGAAAAATTATCAAAAGGGTTACTTACAGTTCCGCTACAGACGCTTCCCCTTCTTTTTCTCCTTGCGGGACAATGATTGCTTTTGTTTCTGACAGGCACGGAAGTGCCCAGGTGTATACAATGACACGGGAAGGTACAAGAGTAAAAAGAATAAGCTACCTGTCAGGATATGCTACATCGCCTGCATGGTCCCCTGATGGGAATTACATCGCATATGTATTTCGTAAAGAAGGCAATTTTGGTATAGCTGTGTATGAAGTCTCAAATGGAGAAACAAAAATTGTAGGTGAATCACTTGGAAGTGAAGATGTCTCATGGGCACCCAATAATAGGCACATAATATATTCTGATGTTAGAAAAAGTCCTTCTACTCTTATGGTGCTTGATATAATCACCGGTGAAAAAAGGAAATTAACTGACAATAGGTATAATGCGTTCAGTCCTTGTTGGGGAGTTAATTAACAGAAAATAACTATAATTGAAACAGCGCAGGGTTATAAATACTTATAAAGCCATTGAACTAAAAAAACACTACTTAAAGCATAGCCAATTTTGGCAGAACCGATACATATACGAGGAGGAGCAGA
>CAZYYF010000088.1:0-5625 GCA_964650875.1 uncultured bacterium | reverse complement strand
AGAAGACTTTTGCTATCTTCGGATAACACAAGAGAGGAATCACATATTTCACATGAAAATCTTCCCTCGCATTTTTCACATCTCAAAATTTTTAAAATGCCTCTCCTATTATGTATTATAGCCGTTTTAAACCCTTTCAAGACTGTTTCTTCTAAAAGAGAAACTGTATCTTTAGAAAGGAAAGAAATTTTTTTGTCGGCGGTTTTTTTATTCAAAGGAAGGATGTAGATATTGTTTGTTTTTCTATTGTAAACACTATCTTCAGTGGTTATCATTTTTTGAGTAATAGAAAAATATCTATTAACAGAAAGGGATATATCTATAAACAAAAGAGGAACATCCATAGAATATGCACGGAACTCCGCAACTTCAGAGGTTTCATATTTTGGAGTTTGCTGTTCTCTATAAGAAGTATCGTATCCATTATTTATTATGAAGGCACTTATATTTTTCATAGGAGCAAAAACAGCCAGACGTGTTCCTATAAGTACTATATTTTCTTCTGAGAGCATCCTAATCCATGCTGAAATTTTTTCTCTTGGTTTTAATTCTCCGTGAAATAGAACAACCCTGTCTCCATAAAAATCTTTGGCCTGTTGGTAATAACTTTCTGCCTGGGCAATTTCAGGAAAAAGAAAGACAAAAGAGCCATCTGTAAACTTTTCAACGATTTTTTTGCCGTATTCAAACCGTTCTTTCTCCTTTCTTAAAAGGATGAACTTCTGTTTGAACCCTTCTTTATATGCTGGCTCATCTTTACTTTTTTCTAAAAACTCAATATTGTATCTGGTGGGAAAGCTACCAACCATTGTAAAAAATGCCTGTCCTAATGAAGAGAAATATCTGGTTGAGAGAAAATCGGCTGTAGGGAAAAGGTTTTCCGGAATTATGGGGAAAGAATCATAAACTTTTAAGATATCCTTGTATGGTTCTTTGCATCCATCTTCTTTTTCTCTTAACGATACTACGATACCCATTTTTTGCTGATTACCAAAAGGCACTTTAACTCTTACACCCGGATATATTCTATCTATAAACCTACTAGGTAGATAATCAAATACTTTATCAACAGGTATATTAAATACGACTTCAACCCTTTTCATATATTTTTTCTTTCAGGTATTTTATATACTCAGGAGTTGTTCCACAGCACCCGCCTATAAACTTTACTTTTTCCCCAATCATCTCCATGCAATTTCCCACAAATTTTTCTTTGCTTTCAGGGTAAATAATGTTATTCTGCGACACTTCCGGGATCCCAGCGTTTGGTTTTACCCACAAAGGAATATCTGATAGTTTTCTTATACTTTTTACAACCTGTTTCATCTGACTACTTTTTAACCCGCAGTTAATACCAAGAATTCCTATTTTTTCTGCCCATACCAACAAATCTTCAATCCTCTGGCCCATAAGAGTTCTATTTTCCCCTCCAGCAGTAAGAGCAAAAGAAGGTAGTACAAAAATAGTATGTTTTTCAGTTATGGCATTGTAAGCTACCTTCATTTCTTCCAGATCCTGAAAGGTTTCCAACAGGATAAAATCAACTCCTGCTTTCTTTAAGAACGATGCTTGCTCAGAAAATATAACTTCCGCTTCTTTGATGGTAAAGGTTCCGTAAGGTTCCAATATCTCTCCTGATGGGCCGATATCTCCAGCAACTAACACGCCTTTGTATTTTTCTCTAGCACGCATTGCAATCTCAGAACTTTGTATGTTTATACTTTCTATGTGTTTGACCAGATTTTTACGCAGGAGCCTTTTTCTATTAGCGCCAAAGGTATTAGTCAGTATGATAGATGCTCCTGCTTCTATATATTCGATATGTACAGAAAACACAAGGTCAGGAGCATCTATACTGGCATATTCTGGAGTTATACCTAAATATCCGAGTTTTTCAAGATATGTACCCATACTTCCATCTGTAATTACCAAGGATTTATCGCTTAGCAAATACTGTATATTCATCGTATCACACTTGTTTGAATTTTTCTTCACCTTGTTTTTCCCCTACCTGATTTTTTTCCTTCATTAACCCCTTTATAAAACAATAGCAGGTGTGTCCGATTGTAGATACATTATATCCACCTTCAAGTATTATAAATTTTTTTCCTTCAACAGCAGTAATTTCTTTACCCATAAAATAATAGTGTTTGTCTTCAAGAGGCATCTGCAAAAGAGGATCTTTGATGTGCGTATCAAAACCTGCAGAAATTCCAATTATCTCTGGAGAAAACTCGCTAATGACATTAAGCGCACTTTTAAATTTTTCCATATATGTTTCCGCTGTACTTCCCACATATACAGGAAAGTTGTAACAGTTTCCAAAAGAGGTACTACCTGTTCCTGGAAAGGATGGAAACTGGTGTATCGATACATATATGATATTATCCATTCCCTTGAAAATTTCTTCTGTGCCGTTTCCGTGATGGCCATCTATATCAAGAATAGCTGCTTTAATCCCTTTGTTTAGAACAATTTTTTTTATCGCAACCGCCATATTGTTAAAATAACAGAACCCACCTATTCTGTTTCTGCCTGTGTGGTGTCCAGGAGGTCTGGAAAGGGCAAATGCCATCTGACCCCTCAGAGCAAGACGGCATGCCTCAAGAGATGCACCGCATGAAAGAACAGCATACCTGTAAATATTTTTAATGTTAGGAGTATCCGGGTCGTATGGAAGGAGATTATTCATAACATTATTTACGAGTTCTTTAGAGTGAACAAGAAGCAAATCTTCCTCTGTGCATTCTTGGGGGACAATAAATCTCCCTACCTTCTTTTTTTCCAAAAAATCAACAATAGCCTTGAGTCTTTCAGGAGATTCAGGATGACCTGCTTCTTTGTATTCAAGAAATCTTGAGGAATAAATGAAATTAATAGGCATCTGCTGTTTTTTCTTCCAAAGAATTTAAAAGACTACGCATATCAGGGAACCTTTTTTCTTTTTCAGGATGGGTGGCTTTCCTGATGGTTCTCAATAGATTCTCGGAAAATTTGAAATCCAGTTCGGTATATATCTTCTCAATCGTTTTACCAAAAGCATAGATATCTGTCCTTATGTCTGAAGGACATCCTTTTAACCTTTCAGGGGCAAGGTAACCCTCAGTTCCAGCCTTGATTTCGGATTCCCTTTTGAAAAAAGTTTTCCGCCATGCAAGTCCAAAATCCGTGATCTTAATTTTGTCAAGGGAATATGAAATCAGTATGTTGGAAGGATTAACGTCTTTGTGTATAATACCATTGTCGTGGACATAAGCCAGTCCTTCTCCTGCCTTTTTTATTACTTCTATGATATTGGAAGGAGTAAAAAGATAACTCTTTGTTTTTATAGCCTTCATAATATCTGAATCAAGATATTCCATCAATATAAAAAGATTTCTGTCTTGTTTCCTGACCTGGTAAACCTTTATGATATTGGGATGTGTTAACAGCATGGAAATTTTTGCTTCTCTTACAAAATTTCTTATCTGTTTCCGTTCTAGTCTTCTAGGGTGGAGAACTTTAACCGCTATTATCGTATCATACTTTGGTATGGGGTATATACTTCTGGCCTTGTAGACAGATGAAAATCCGCCTGCGCCTACGAGTTCTTCTAGAAGATATCCTTCTATCTCATATCCCTTTCTTATATTTGCAACCATTTTTCAAATCCACTATTTTATTATTGCTGCCTGAAAATTTGGGAATTCTATTATAGCATAATTTCTAATATCAATTCAATTATTTGTACTTATGAATAGATACCAGGTTTTGATTCCCCTGTAAAAAGATTGCTATTCAATCTCAATTATGGTAACATATTAGTATGAGAGAGAATCTAACCAATGCAACAGATGTAATCCTTCTTATAGACAACAAGACAATAGAAGCAGAAATAATTGAAATATCGCAGGATAGTAAGATTTTGTGCGAAGTGAAAGAAGGAATGGTTATTCCACCCATAGAAATAGGTAAACAAACCAGTGTGTCTTTTAACATATCAGGGCAACAATATTTTGTAGTAGGCAAAATACTGTTTCAACCTCCAAGAAGGATAGTAATAACGCCAGAGACAGAACTACATACGGAAAGACGTGAAGAAATAAGGCTGGAAACACCTTTTCTACCTGCTACGGTGACATACCAGCATAAATTTTTTCGCCACGAGAAAATAAAGGCGGTTATTACCAATATGAGTCTGAAAGGAGCGAGGATAGAAACCTCCGGGCATTTAAAAGAGAAAGCCGTTTATAACCTTGAAACCTATTTTCCTTATCATCACCAGCAGCTGTTTTTTTTCAGTTCTTTCTGTATAAAAAATTGGAGAATATCCCGTAACATTTTCAGCTACGGGGTTCTCTTTATTAATATGGATATATCATCTGAAAACAACCTTAAAAAATATCTATTTGGAGACCAGATGAAATTCCATTTCAAATAATCACAGAGGTAAACATTCCTATGATATCATATATATCTGTTTTTACTACTACTGACCTTTTGAGAAAAACGAAAATTTAGTAAATTCCTGTATATAAATTTGTAGTTCAGGTTTTTTCCTATATTTAGTGAAAGGAGGAAAGAAAGGATGAAAAAGAGTATAAATATTGGTGTTCTTGGTAACATAAATCTTGAGGAAGGTTTGAGAATAATAAAAGATGCAGGATTTCAGGCAGTTGAATTGAACATAGGGAAGTTGTTAAATACAGAAAGCACAGAGGATGAAATAAAGACCGTACGGGATAAGGTTTTTTCAAGTGGGCTTGAAATATCAAGTCTTCTGGGGGGATGGTATTCTTTTATAAGTAACCTTCCCTCTAAGAGAGAAGAATCGGAAAAACTCTTGATAAAAGGGCTGAAAATATGCAGGATTCTTGGGACAGATTCTCTTTTGGTAGTTCCAGGGGCCATCAGGGCTACGCCGGAAGAAAACATACCTGTAAGATATGATATAGGGTATACAAGAAGTATAGAATCAATAAAGAAAGCTATTCCTGTGGCAGAGGAAAATGGTGTCTACGTATGCATTGAAAACGTCTGGAACAACTTTCTACTTACACCAATAGAAATGAGGAATTTTGTCGAGGAGATAAACTCAGAATTTGTCAGAGTATATTTTGATGTTGGGAATATCCTTAAAATAGGTTTTCCTGAGATGTGGATAAGGATTCTTGGCAGGCTGATAAAAAGGATACACCTTAAAGATTTCAAGGTAAACATAGGTAATGCAAATGGTTTCTGTGGACTTCTGGAAGGGGATGTTAACTGGCCAGAAGTAGTACAAGCGCTGAAAGAAACGGGTTATGACGGATATCTTACAGCAGAATATGGTCCCTATAAATATTATCCTGAAACAGTTATTTATCACCTGTCGCTTTCAATAGATAAAATCCTCGGAAGAAAATAATTTTAAAAGGGTACTACTGCATAAGAAGTGAGCAGTATAGTCAAAAGTTATCAATAGATACAAAAATGCTGAATAATAGTGACAATATTTCAGTATCCTCTGTCTTGTGATGAAAAAGAGTTAAAATAAATGGGTTACAATACAGAGGATTTTCAAGTGAACAGTAAGGATAGCCAGATGTGATAGAACCTACGTTATAGGAGGGATCCATGATGGAAAAGAAATGTCGGAAGGTGTTT
>CAZYYF010000087.1:0-5628 GCA_964650875.1 uncultured bacterium | reverse complement strand
GTTTGCTTCCTGTATAGATTGATGATATTATTTTACCGGTATCATGGGAAGCACTGATGTTTCATCTTCAGGTTTCTCCTTCACTGGCACCAGGGTGCTGAGGATTTCATCTGTTATGTCTTTCCCTCCGACAAGAAGACTTTTGCTATCAAATATATAATCGTATCCTTTGCTTTTTGCGATATTTCTTACATCTTCCATTACCTTTGCCATTGCTTCTTCCTGAAGTTTGAAAGCCAATTGCTGTATCTGTTTTCGCATTTCTTGTTGCTGGCTGGCTTTTGCCTCGCCTTCCAGCTTGCTCAGTTTTGTATTCATGGACTGAAGTTCGCTCTGTAGTTGTAACATCGCTTCCTTGAAAGCGGGGTGTTGGCTCATAATCTTGTCCATATCAGCAGACACAATGGTAGGTCCTTTGCCAAAAAACCTGTTGCCAGCAGTTAACAAAAAAACTACTACTAACACAAGCAAAACTATGGCAAGCAACATATCCATTGTCTTTTTTTCTTTCCATATATTTGACATTAGATTGCCTCCTGTTGTAAAACACTATTTTTGTATAATGTAACAAGTATAATAAGGATATCATAATATCACAATAATCAAAAATTTATTTTCTACTGTACATAATTTTGATTATTTAAGGTTTTGATGTTAATATTATACAGATATTTTCATTAATAGCCATTTATACCAAATCCATCTGCTAAAGAAGGAGGATTATATGCCCCGTTACAGTGATTTTGAACTTCCTGTAGTTGTTTGTGGTATCAGGTTCCGCAATCCTTTTTATGTTTCATCAGGTCCTACTACAATGACCATAGAACAGCTTGAAAGCATAAGGGACAATGGATGGGGAGGAGCCAGTCTTAAACTGACAGTTTACCCACTTCCTTATATCAACAGACTGCCGAGGTATGGCTATTATCCAGAGATGGGTCTTTTGTCTTTTACAGCCGAAAAGAGGCTTCTTCTTGATGAACTGTTGAAACTGATAGAAGAAGGCAAGAAGAAAACTCCTGAGCTGATTTTATTTGCAAATATCACATATGCCGGAGACAAGGGACCTGAAGGATGGGTAGATATGGCGAAACAGTGTGAATCTGCAGGAGTAGATGTAATAGAACTTAATATGTGCTGCCCCAATATGTCTTTTAATGTGGAGGTTACGGGTAAAGATACTGGGGGGCCAAAGACAGGTGCAAGCATGGGGAGAAACCAGAGTGTCGCAACACAGGTTGTATCCGCGGTAAAATCTGCGGTTAAGATACCTGTCTTTTTAAAACTAACTCCAGAAGGAGGCCAGATAGGGACAATAGCACTGGCGGCTTTTGAAGCAGGCGCGGATGTTGTAGGAGGAACTGCTAATAGGCTCGGGATACCTCCTATAAACCTTGATGCTCCTACCCGCTCAATGTATTACCTGCAGGAAGAAGTAGGTATGGCATGTCTTGCAGGAAAGTGGCTTAAACCGCTTGCTCTCAGAGATGTTTATGAGATGCGCAAGAAATGCGGACCTGACAGGCTCATTACAGGAGTGGGGGGAGTATCTGACTGGAAAGATGCTGTAGAAATGGTGATGTGTGGAGCCGATTTAATAGGTATCTGCGCAGAAACGATCGTGAGAGGATTTGGCTTTTTCCCTGATATGTTACACGGGTTCAAAAACTATATGAAGGAAAAAGG
Organism: uncultured bacterium; assembly: GCA_964650875.1. Lineage (GTDB taxonomy): Bacteria > Ratteibacteria > UBA8468 > B48-G9 > JAFGKM01 > JALNXB01. Next base: position 3,942 of record CAZYYF010000087.1, on the reverse strand, counting down.
ATATAAGTCTTTGCGACAGATGCGGGATATATTAGTTCCTGCAATAACTTCTGCTCCTGAACTCACACTCTATCCAGGGCATGTTCAAATAAAAGAGCCACGACCGGTCGCTCCGTGTATTTTTGCATGTCCCAATTCTGTTCCGGCCCAGGGATATATCCGCAAGGTGGCACAGGGGAGGTTTGAAGAAGCATATCAGCTTATTATGTCCAAATCTCCTCTTCAGTCTATCTGTGGAGATATATGTGACCATCCGTGCGAAACAGTCTGTACCCGTGGATTAAAAGACCAGCCTTTGATGATAAGGGAGATAAAAAGGTTTGTTCTGGAGATGGCAGAAACAAAAGGGTGGAAACCGGATGTTCTTACCAGGAAAGGGAAACAAAAGAAGAATAGAGTTGCTGTTATCGGTTCGGGTCCTGCAGGTATATCTGCGGCATATGACCTTGCCCGTGCGGGTTACCGGGTAACCATATTTGAAGCAGCTTCTAAGGCAGGAGGTATGCTACGTTATGGTATCCCATCTTTCCGTTTGAACAGCGAACAACTTGATAGAGAAATCAGTTTACTGGAAAGCCTTGGAGTTGATATAAAAACAGGGATGACAATGGGTAAGGATTTTACTCTTGATGCTCTGAAAGAAGAGGGGTATAAAGCATTTTTTATAGGCATCGGAGCCCAAAAAGGCTTAAGATTGGGCATCCGAGGAGAATCCAGTACTGATGCATGCTTTGATGCGGTTTCGTTCCTGAAAGAACAGCAGAGATACAAAAAACATCTTGCTGGCAAAAAGGTCGCAGTTATAGGAGGGGGTTTTACCGCAGTTGACACTGCAAGGACAGCTGTAAGGTTAGGGGCAAAGGAGGTTTTTATCCTTTACCGACGGACAAAAGAAGAGATGCCTGCTACTCCCGAAGAGGTATGGGAAGCTGAGGAGGAAGGTGTGAAAGTTATGTATCTTGTGGCTCCGGTAGAAATAGTGGTAAAGGCAGGCAGGCTTACAGGCATAAGGCTTATTAATTATATCCTTGAACAGCAGATAGATACCAGCGGTCGCAGAAGACCTATAGAGGTACCAGGAACTGAGTTTGTATTGACAACAGACTGTGTGATAACAGCCCTTGGACAATGGGTAGAAGTAAACGGTTTACCTTTAAACGAGCAAGGATACATCAAAGTGGATCCCCTTACATGCTCTACGGAAATACAAGCCGTTTACGCAGGAGGTGACTGTGTTACAGGACCTGCTGATGTTATTAAAGCAGTGGCGATGGGAAAAAGGGCAGCTGTCTCTATTGATATATTTCTCTCAGGCGAAGATGCCTTTCTCCAATATCCTGTTGTTGAAAAAGAGGTAGATAAGGAATCTGTTCTTATGTTTCATGGCAAAGAACCGAGGGCATGGAGGCCCATTGTTGAAAAACGTCCTAGTTCAGAAAGAATAAAAGATTTCAATGGATACAGACCTGTTTTAACGGAACAACAGGCTGTTAAAGAAGCATGTCGGTGTTTTGCCTGTGGATGTGGAGCAGGCTGTGAGAAGTGTGTAGACGCGTGCAGAATGTTTGTCTACAAAGTGGATAAAAATGGCAGGCTTATGGTAGAGAAGGATAAGTGCGTAGCATGCGGGGTGTGTGTCCAGTTGTGTCCTAATAAAACCCTTGAAATGATACAGACTGACGAAAAACCTATTTAACAGATGTGATATGAATGACTATCTATCTATGAGGATATCATGAAAGAAAAACTGAAGGTAGGTATTGTAGGATCAAAATTTGCAGCTGATTTTCATGCTGATAGCTACAAACGTAACGGGAAGGTTGAAATAACCGCTGTTGCAGCGATAGATAACCTTGAAGAATTTTCGGCTAAGTGGAATATCCCAAAGGTTTACAAGGACTATCAGAAGATGTTTTTAAAAGAGGACATAGACCTTGTGTCTGTGTGTGTTCCTAATTTTCTTCATCATCCTGTGGTAATGGCAGCAGCTGAAGCAGGGAAAAACATCCTTTGTGAAAAGCCTCTTGCAACAAATTCTCAGGATGCCCGACAGATGCTTGACACATGCCATAAAAAAGGTGTAAAACTTTTCTATGCGGAAGACTGGACTTTTGCGCCTGCCTTGCGTAGAGCCGAAGAAATAATAAAGGAATCTGGTATTGGAGACCCTTTGTATGTGAAGGCAAAAGAGTGTCATAACGGGACACACAGTCCTTTTGCCCAGAAGAAAGAGACCTGTGGAGGGGGTAGCCTTATACATTTAGCAATACATCCGATTGGCTGGATTCTTCAATTTCTTGGACAGGGTGGCAGAAACAAAGTAGTAGAAGTGTTTGCTATGTGTACTGCTGGTGGAAAAGAAAATTTCGTGCATAAAAATAACAGTGGAGAAGATTTCGGTATGGGAATGATGATATTTGACGATGGACAGAGGGCTTTTGTTGAAGGCAACTATATTACCGTAGGAGGGATGAATGATGTAGTTGAAATATACGGTACTACCGGTAATATCAAGGTTGAGTTGACTTTTGGTTCTCCTCTGAAAGTTTATAGCCGAAACGGATATTCCTACTCTATAGAAAAGGCTGATACTACCAAAGGTTGGACATGGCCTGCTGTTGATGAGTTCTATAACCTTGGGTATGTAGATGAGATTGCCTATGTTGTAGATTGTATTGTGAATAACAAACAACCTATCTATGGATGCAGTGGGCAACTTGGTCTCGCGTGCGTGGAGATTATTAGCGCAATGTACGAATCAAACAAAACAGGAAATGCAATAAAAGGAAAATGGGGGTAAAAAGAATGGAAAGAAAAAGCGAAGAAGTGTTGGAAAAAATGTTTTCACTTGAAGGTAAAACTGCGGTTATTACAGGAGCCGGCGGGGTTATTTTCGGGACAGTTGCAAGAGGGCTTGCAGAGCTGGGAGTCAAGGTTGCTGTTCTTGACCTCAGGCGTGAGGCAGCAGACAGAACAGCTTCTGACATATCTAAAAATGGCGGAGAAGCAATGCCTATTGAGGTTGATGTTTTAAGCAAAGAAAGTGTTGAAAAGGCTTATGAAAAGACGATTGAAAGATTTGGCAGGGTGGATATCCTGATTAATGGTGCAGGTGGAAACAACCCGAAGGCTATTACCGAGAAAGAAAAGGGCGTGTTTTTTCCTAACCTTTCTCCTGAAGGAATCAAGTTTGTATTTGACCTGAATATTCTCGGAACTATATTACCTTCGCTGGTGTTTGTTCGAAAGATGATAGAACAGGAAGAAGGGGTTATTATCAATACTTCTTCAATGAGTGCAGATACTCCACTTTCAAGAACCGTTGCTTATTCTGCGGCAAAGGCAGCTGTGAGCAATTTTACAAAATGGTTAGCTGCTGATATGGCAATGAACCATTCACCTCGTATCCGTGTGAATGAAATCAAACCAGGATTTTTCCCCACACTGCAAAATGCTGATTTAATAGGCAAAACTCCTGGAATACTAAAAGCCAGCCGGGGAGAAGATATTTTAGGAGGTACTCCTATGAGACGTTACGGCAGACCTGAGGAGCTTTTGGGAGGAATAGTCTACCTGTGTTCTCCATCTGCTTCATTTACAACAGGCTGTAGTATAGCTATAGACGGAGGGTTTGGGTCTTTTAGTGGTGTATAAGTAATGTGCGGCAATTGCGGAGAATCTTTTAAGATATGTCAAGAAACAGAGGAAACTGATAAAACCATTGAAAGAGTAAGAAAAACACTACTTAAAAGCATAGCCAATTTTGGCACAACCGATACATATACGAGGAGGAGCAGATGAAGATTTATATAATGACTGACCTTGAAGGGGTTGCGGGTGTTTTGGATAGTGAGAACTGGTGTGGTACACAAAGCCTATACTATCAGAAAGCAAAAGAGTTTTTGACAAAAGAGGTCAACGCGGCAATAGAAGGCTTCTTAC
>CAZYYF010000086.1:0-5656 GCA_964650875.1 uncultured bacterium | reverse complement strand
CGTTCAAACACTGCGCTCGATGATCCGCGCGCGGGCAACAAGCCAACATCGGCGCTTCCTCCTGACGGCGCGGACGGCATCCGGCGCCGCACAAACCATTCTAGTCCTAATACAACGGTAATATGGCCATCGCCGAGCCCGCCCGTTGAGGTGATAAGGTGATAGCGTGATAAAGTGATAAAGGATAATCCGCGAATCCCTTTATCACTCTATCACTTATCACTTTATCACTCGTCCGGCTCGGAGGCGCCCAGCAATTGCGCAAGGCGCCCGGGCAGATTCGCCGCGTTGAACTCACTTGCGACAAGTCGCTCGATTGCCTCAGCAGCGCGTGCATACAGATCTAGCGAGACGCTTTGCGACAAGGCCGCAACCAAGCCCGCGCCCGCCAGTGAGTGACAACAAACCCCGATGGGATGACGCCGCATAAGCTCAGCCGGTGCCGCGTCGTCCGGCCCATGAAACAAAACCGGCCGCCCGGCCGCAAGGTACGTCGTGAGCTTGGATGGGAAACAGAGGCGCACGGCATTCCGCCGCTGCATATCGAACCAATAGGGAAGGTAGTTCACATCCGATTCACTCAGAATGCGTATTACCTCGCGCTGCGGTCGCCACCCGAGCCACTCGACCCAAGCGTTTGGCCCGATCCTCCCGCTGACGGCCGCACTCACCATTCGCAACCGCACGGGACGGCCGGCGATCTGCCAGCCCGCGGCGTCGAGCGCCGCCAGGAGCGCTCTAAACTCGCGCACGGCGTAAAGGCTGCCACAGAAACCGATCGTGAACGGCCCCTGCGAATTGGGACACCGCGCCGGCCGAGTACATTCGTCCGCGCGCACTGCGTGCCGCATGACCACAGTGTGGCATTCGTAACGCGCTTCGTATTCGCGTTGCATCGCCTCACTGATAACGCCGCAACGACTAGCGCGGCCCAGGGCCCGCTCGAAATCGCGAACTGCGAGCGCGGTACTGAACCGGTCCAGGTTGGCGTTCAGGCAGACGCTATCCGGTGGATCCCACACGGTCACGACGAGCGGCACGTTCAGACAATCCGCGACGGCCGGCGCCACGCCGTATGTAACCGGCTGGTTCAGCACCGCCCACACCAGCTCCACCTGGTGCTCTCGCGCGAACGCGACCACCCGGCGGACCAGATTAGGCCGGTGCAGACGGCGCGCTATTCGAAATCTGGCATGCGTCACAGCGCGTTCTGCCAGGCCGCCGCGACGCCTCGCAAGCAAGCCGCGGGGCGCCCGCAGCGCTAAGGTCGGCAGCCAGCCTGGATCGACGCTTGGCCGGGCGGCGACCGAATTTAGCAAACCGCAGCAGCACAGCCGGCCGGGCGGATAAAGCCGAACCAGATCGCGCAGGATCAGGCCGCCCACGTCGCTCTCTGACGGCAACGTGCCGGTCAACAACAGAACTCGTGGCGGCGTCACAACCGAATCTCGCCTGCGCTGAACGCGGTCAAGGCAGGGAATTCACACCGGCGCCGCACAGAACCGAGCGGCGCGTAGTCACGACAGCGGGCGGGCGCACGGCGTCGTCTGTCGGCGCTACATCCGTGTCCTTGCGCGGCATACGATACACCTCCCGCATCCAGTCGGCCGTCAGGCGCATCCCGGCCTCCAGGCTGTAACTGTTGCGGTGATCGAGGTCGCGTACAGACTTGCTGACATCCACCCGTTTGACAAGCGTGGTGAGTATTTCGCTGTCCCGGTATTGCACCAGCTTCGGATCGGCCCCCGTAATCTTCAGTACGATATCTGACAGCTCCTCAATCGAGTGCAGTTCGCAGCCGCCAATGTTGTAAGTCTCGCCCGGCCGGAAGTTCTCGCTGATGTTGGCCAGCGTGCGCACAGTATCGGCCAGGTAGGTCGAGGTGCGCGCGTGCCCGCGAAATACCGTCCACGGCAGCCCGCGCAGCCCGCAGAACAGGAACCGGCTGTTCACTGAGCGGTACGGGCTGTAGTACTCACCCGGACCGTAGGTATTAAATAGTCGCACGACCACCGTTTCGGTTCCGAACTGCTGGCGCGAGTTGCGCACCTGCATTTCGTTGACCCACTTGGTCATGGCGTAGTCGTTGAGCTGTTTTACTTCGTATTCCTCCATGACTGTCTCGACCATCAGGTTGGGCCAGTCGCCGTAGACCTCCGACGAGGAGAAGTGGATCAAGCGGAAGCCGCGCTGCTCCTGCAGCCGTATGATGTTTTTGGTGCCGATGCAGTTCGTGCGCCACAGCGTCTCGTAGAAGTCCTCGCCGTTCCAGCGTCCAAACTCGGCCGCGCAATGATAAACGTAGTCGAAGGGCCCCATTCGATCGAAGACGCGCTCCAGTTGGCGATATTCGCTCACATCACAACGCGCGTACAGCGGCTGCGCCACGTCGGTCCGCAAACTGAAGCCCACCTCGTCCGGCTGGTGGTACAAATCGCACGAAACCACGTAGCGCCCACGCCGCCTCAGCTCCGCGACTAAACCCGCACCAATGGTACCCAATCCGCCTGTAACCAGCATACGCATAACTGTCTCCCTGCCGGTCTCAGCCGGCCGGCTTCCTGGCAATGACCAACTGATGATCGTGGCAATAGGGCACGCGACGACTGCGGTAGCCACGAAAGCGGCGCCAGAGGTTCCCGAGCCAAACCGCTGCCCAGGCGCGAATTCCGACGCTGGCCGAATGCCCCAGACCGCGCTGCGTTAGAACTGACAGGCCCGCGCCGGTCAGCATGCGGCACAGGCCCGCGCGGCTCAGCACCGAAATGTGGCCTACACAGTGGAGGTATTCCCAGGCCGCTCCCGAGAGGCGCGCTGTCCAGGAGCGCGCGTCGCCGGTAATAGCAAGCAAAACTCCGCCTGCTCGGAGCATGGCCGCCATGCCGGACAATTCCGCCACCGGGTCCAGCATGTGCTCCAGCGTGTCGACGCACGTGACGGCGTCATAAGCTCCAACTCGATCGCTGTTGGCCGGCGTACCAAATTCGACGTCTAGGTCCTTTGCGCGGCACAATTCCACGGCCGCCGGCGCGGCTTCCAGGCCGTGCACCCGCCAGCGCGTCCGCAGCGCCATGAGCAGTCTCCCGTCCCCGCAGCCCACGTCGCAGAGCTGGCGCCCCCCGGCGAAACGCTCGAGTAGCGCAGCGATTCGCGCATGCATTCGCACGTCATTCCGCAGGTTAGTCCAGTACCCCTGCGGCGACGCGGCATAACAGCGCGCCAACAACTCAGGGTCCCGCCGGGCATCGCAGGCCCACACCGAGCCGCACCTCCGGCATTTTCGGTACTTTAGGGCCGGCAGTCTCGTCCGCAATTCCTCAGAAAAGAACGGTTCCGCCAGGCGGCTAGTATCGATTTCGGCGTAAGGCGCGAGCTCTGCAGCACATGCGGGGCACGTGCGCAAGGCGTGCATCGCGACCTCTTGCCGCGTTACGCGCCTTTTCTCACACCGCTCTTGCCGGACAGCACACTGCATTCAGGTTATCTCGACTAACTGCTCCTTGGTGCGATCTGACACTGCCTGCTCGGCGATCTCGCGCCCCATGGCGGGTAAGCTGCGAAGCACCCGTGCCGGGTTGCCTGCCGATACCGTCCACGCCGGCAAGTCGCGTGTGACGACACTGCCCGCCCCAACGATGCACCCTTCCCCAATTGTCACGCCCGGCAAGATTATGACGCGCATCCCAATCCAGGCCTTGCTGCGAATGGTGATCGGCCGGCACCTTACCGAGGACCACTCCTTGTCGGCCGCGGTCAGCCCCCGCCGTCCTCCTTCAATCAGCACGTCGCGGCAGCGCTCGCTGAAGAGCAAGGCATGCATGTCCGTATCCATCAACGTGCAACCCCATGAGATCAGCACGTCATCGCCAATCTCTATCGCCGTGGTCACGCGAATCTCCGTCTGCGGTCCCACGTATGAGCGCTGCCCCATGCGAAACTGCCCCGGTCGATGAAACGTCAGCCTACCACAGAAGATCGAATCCGCGCCTACCCGTACTTCCGCACCCGCCGGCAACTTCAGCGTCCCGCGCCACTGCACCGTCGGATGCACGCATCCCGCCATCGCCAGTTCACTCAGCGCATCCGCGCGCTGCAACACGGAACCCGCCCCCCACTGCGAGAGCCGGCGGCCGAGGCGGCGCGCCAACGCTCTAAACGGTCGCTGCAACACGCTTCCCTTGGACAGCAGCAACCCGGTGGTCTTGTCCCGGGCGGCATTCCACATGCTCTGTGCTCCAGTGCATTTGAATCGCAGTAACGGCGGGAAACTCAATCCCGAAACGTCCTAAAAGTGAGTGGTAATCCTGAACCTCGAATGCCAGCGCGCTCTCGCGAAAATCAAAAGCCCGGTCGGCTGGTGGCGCGTAGATCGCCGCCGACACGTAATACTTCCCGGGTGGCAAAACGGCGGCCGGAACCGTCACGCGTGCCTTGTACGCCCCCGCCGCGCGCTGAACCTCCAGCCGGGCCGCGTCTCGAACATCGCTGGACCATAACACGCGGACACCCGCCTCATTCGTCACAGCCAAGCACACGTAGGTGCCCGCACGCCACTGTTTGATTGAATAAAGAACTGAGATCGCGAACGCTTGTCCATAGTCGATGACTGCCGCATCGCGGCAGTCCGCGGTCTCTATTCCGAGTTCCGTAATTTGCGCCGCCTTGCCCGGGTCGATCGGGAATGAAACCCGTGCGGAAGTCGGCGCGCTTTTGCCCAAATAGCGCCCGACCGCCTCGCCCGCTGCTCCGTCGAACGCCACTTGCCCCCTATCTAGCAGAATAGCGCGGGAACATATCTGCGTAATGGCCGCCAGATTGTGACTGACGAGCAGTACTGTCCTGCCTTCCCGCGCGACGCGGCCCATCGTTCCCAGGCACTTCTTCTGAAAGGAAAAATCCCCCACCGCCAGCACTTCATCCACAATCAGAATCTGCGGCTGGAGATGCGCCGCGACGGCAAAGGCCAGACGCACGTACATTCCGCTGGAATAGCGTTTGACGGGCGTATCGAGGAAACGCTCCAGTTCAGCGAACGCGACGATCTTATCAAAACGGGCCGCGATCTCGGCCCGCTTAAGCCCCAGGATCGCGCCGTTCAGGAAAATGTTCTCGCGCCCCGTCAATTCCGGGTGAAAGCCGGTGCCCACCTCAAGCAGACTTCCCACGCTGCCGCGCAACTCAGCCCGACCGGTCGTCGGCTCGGTTATACGCGAGAGAATCTTCAGCAGCGTGCTCTTGCCCGCGCCATTGGCACCGATGATGCCTACCACCTCGCCGCGCGCCAGCTCGAACGAGACGTCGCGCAAGGCCCAAATGAGGCCATCCTGGTCCGGGCCGCCGCGTGACGGGCCGGGCCTGCGAAACGGCGCCGACAGCCGCTCAGTCAGCATTTCGCCGAAGGTGCGGTTTGCGCGTCGGCGCAGACCGATACGGTACTGCTTGCCGAGACCTTGAACGCATACGACTGCGTCTTTCATGCTTCAGGCCACATCTGCAAAAAACCGCTCGGTGCGCCGGAAATACAGAATGCCCAGACCGAGAACGGCGCAAGAAACCAGCGCGGCGGCACCCAGTCCCGCCCAGTCCAATGGCTGCCCGAGCAACGCCGCCCGAAAGCCGCCGATAATTCCGGTCATCGGGTTCAGCGCCATGATCC
>CAZYYF010000085.1:0-5690 GCA_964650875.1 uncultured bacterium | reverse complement strand
ACAGACAGGATATACCTCCTGGAAGCATAGTTTCATAAATTAAGTGGTCAGTAAGGATGACAACCGTGGGAAAGGAAATGAGGTTGGCTGAATATTTACATTACGGGTTATGTATGTTGTCGGACATCACGTTTGAGGAAAAAAGATATTTCCTCTGTGGACAAACAGCGATATTCTCCAGTTTTCAATTCACCAAGTATTATATTTCCTATCCTTACTCTTCTCAAAGAGATAACCGAATATCCAAGGCGAGCAAACATCCGTCTTATTTCTCTTTTTTTTCCTTCTGTCATAACAAGAGAAATTACACTTATGTTTGATGCCAGCAGGTTTTTTATTACCTTTCCTGAACATATGTGGAGTTTTTCCCCCCTATCCACAATGCCTTTTTTTAATATAACAAGGTCTTTGATATCAAATAAAGGTGTAACAGTAACTTCGTATTCTTTTTCCACCTCAAAGCTAGGGTGTGTTAGGTATTGTGCGAACATACCGTCCGTTGTTAGAATCATAAGCCCTGATGTATTTTTATCCAATCTGCCTGCTGGAAAAACTTTTCCCATTGAGGCAGGTATAAGTTCTGTAATTTTATGTTCGGCAAACCTATCTTTTAAGGTACAGGTATAACCTTCAGGTTTATTCACAGCCAGGTAGATATCTTTTTGCGGTTTAACAGTCTTTCCTGCAATTTTTACTATGTCTGTGCCTTCATTTATTTCGGTATAAGCAATAGTAACTACTTTGCCATTTACGGAAATCTTGCCTTTTTTTATTAGGTCCACTGATTTTCTTCTAGAGGCAACCCCGCAGTGCGCTAAGTATACATTGAGTTTTACCATGTTTTTATGGATTATTTTAATTTAATATTTAACGGCTGTAAAATCTTTTTTTTGATTGTTAATTTTTCGTAAATATTCAGGGAACACCGTGTTGTCATTGCGAGTGGTCCCCTCGTTTGTCATTATGAGGAATGACAACTCGGGGCAGGCTCTGCAATCCGACGCTTTTTGTCGTTGCGAGCCGTCTTTCGGCGTGGCAATCCCTCCGTTCCTCGCAATGACGTGGTTGAGTGAATATTTACAATTTTTTAAATTTATGGTAGTATTTATCACCGATTATTATACAGGAGGGTTTAGATAAATGAAAAACAAGAAAAGTTTTGGATTTCCTATGATGGAGGAGATGACGGTTCAAACCGTCAGACAATACCTTGAAAAGAAAAATTCTGTAATCCTTCCGGTTGGGATTATTGAACAACATGGCTATCACTTGCCGATTATCACTGACGCGCTGACCGCCCGTGAAATGGCTAAGATGGTTGCTAAAAAAACAGGTATTCTTGTAGCCCCTGTGCTCTATAGTTCTTTCTCGGGAGGAGGTCTGTCTGGAACAATCAATATATCGCCTTCTGTCATGTCTTTGGTCATTAACGATACACTTGTGTCTCTTGCGTCCCAGGGGTTTAAGAAAATCTATATTTTTCTGGGGCATGGCGGCGGCGAAAATCTCAATGTTCTTGAAATTTCACTGAAAGTACTCTTACGCAACAACCCTATTTTTTCTGATGTCGTACTGGCACTTTTTCCTGTGTGGAGTTTTGATGAATCCGGGCGAGGATGGAAAAAGGCTGTTAAAGAAAAAGACTGGCATGCAGGATGGTTAGAAACTTCTATGATGATGGCTCTTGCTCCGCATCTTGTACATATGGAAGAAATGAAGATTGATAAGAAACCGGACCCAAGTATAAAGATACTGGATCCAGATAGTTCTCAGCAAGCAGAAAAGATAGTGGATGACCCTATGGTTATTCCCCGTATGCGTCAGAGGCCTGATATCAAGGTGGGGGTTATAGGTAATCCTGCAAAGGCTTCAGCAAAACTGGGTAAAGAACTTGTACGGCAAGCCGTGAGCATAATGGTGAAAAAGATATCAGAGATTGAAAGACAGTATGATGGGAAATATAAAGTGGTACATATAACTCCTTATCCACCACTTATGTAGAAGACACGAGGGGCTCATCCTCTCGCAATGACAACACGGTGTTCAATGAATATTTACGAGAAAAGAATAATGGAAAGAATAGTTTTTGGGCCTGTGCCATCCAGAAGATTAGGACAGAGTTTAGGTATTAACAACATTCCGCCGAAAATATGCAGTTATTCCTGTTTATACTGTCAGATTGGCCGAACGGTTAATATTTCAACAGAAAGAAAAGAGTTTTATCCCGTAAAAAGGATAGTGGATGAAACGGGCAAGATACTTGATAGGCTCAGGGAAAGAAAAGAAAAAGTTGACTATATTACATTTGTGCCTGATGGCGAGTCTACCCTTGATATAAACCTTGGTCAAGAGATAAGAGAGTTGAAGAAGTTTGGGCTGAAAATCGCAGTTATTACCAACGCTTCTTTACTCTGGCAAAAAGAAGTAAGGGCAGATGTGGTGGAATCTGACCTTGTCTCAGTAAAGATAGATGCTTTTGACGGAAAAGTATGGGAAAAAATCAATAGACCTGCTGAAGAACTGAACCATAAAAAGATTTTAGAAGGGATTAAACAATTCCGCACAGTTTTTTCAGGTACTTTTTTGACTGAAACCTTGCTTGTCAGGGGCATAAACGATTCTGATAAAGAAATAACTGACATAGCAGTTTTTATAAGTGATTTAAAGCCATCTATTGCTTTTATAGGAATTCCCACAAGACCACCTGCTGAAAACTGGGTATTTCCGCCGGAAGCAGATGTTGTTAATAGGGCGTATGTTATTTTTACTAAAAGGGGGATTAATACAGAGTTAATACTGGCAGGAGGCGCAACAACCAATTTTGGCTATACAGGCGACATAGAAAGCGATATTTTACATATTGTATCGGTTCATCCCATGAGCCACAGGCAGGTGGAGGAACTACTAAAAAAAGCCGGCCGTACCTGGGAAACTATGGAAAAACTTTTATCACAAAGGAAGGTTAAAGCAGTAGAATATCAGGGTGAAAGGTATTACTTAAAGGATTTTACACATTGATGCCTGCAATATATCCTGTGGTAAACGCAGCCTGTAGATTGTATCCGCCTGTTTTGCCATCAACATCTATTATTTCTCCTGCAAAATAGAGGCCTGGCAGAATCTTGGATTCCATTGTTTTCGGGTTTATTTCTTTTGTGTTGACACCGCCTGTTGTTACCATACTATCGTTAAACGAGCGTGTATCTTTAACCGTAAAAGTGAAGTTTTGCAGGCTATCAAGGATTTTTTTTCTCTCTTCTTTTGTAACACAACAGGCAAGTTTGTCCTCCTGTAGTTTTACGTATCTGAGAAAAGGCGTAATGAGCGATAAAGGTAGCAGGTTTTTGAAGAGGTTTTTAAGTTGTTTTTTAGGATTGCTTTCCAATTCTCTTATAAGCCTGTTGTCGAGGGTTTTTTTATCAAGTGCAGGTTTAAGATTGATAACCAGTTTGATAACACCTTTGTTTTTATTTTCCGATACTGTTCTGCTGATGTTCAAGGCAGCAGGCCCGCTTATCCCATAATGAGTAAAGACAATCTCGCCAAACTCCTCGTCTATTGTCTTTCCTGCAATCTCCACTGATATTTTTATGTTTTTGAGAGATACACCCTGACATTTTTTTATATACCACTCTTCTGTTACAATACCGCATAAAGCTGGCAGAGGAGTTATTATTTTATGTCCGAGTTTTTCTGCCCATGGATACCCATCTCCTGTGGAGCCTGTTTGTGGGAAGCTTGCTCCTCCACAGGAGATTACCACTTTTTCACATGAAAAACTGTCTTTCAGGGTTATTATTTCATATGTTTTTTTTTTATAAAGAATATCTGTTACCTGGTTTTTCAGGTGCAATCTGACATTATTTTTAGAAAGGAGTACTTTAAATACTCTGACAATATCTTCGGCTTTTTCACTTTCAGGATATACCCTTTTACCTCTTTCAACCTTTGTTTTCAGTCCGTTGGTTTCAAAAAAGGTAATGAGGTCTGTATTAAAAAAGCGGGCAAATGCGTTTGTTAGAAAAATACCGTTTTTGTATTTTGGGATAAAATCTTCAATCCTGCTCATATTTGTTATGTTGCCTCTTGTGTTGCCTGTAAGAAGAAGTTTTTTGCATATTTCATTGTTTTTTTCAAGCAGAAGAACCTTTTTACCTTGTTTAGCTGCTGTTATTGCGGCCATACAACCTGCAGGTCCTGCCCCTATTACTATGGCATCAAAATGTTCTTTCTGCTGACTCACCTGTTTTAACTCCTCCTTCTGAAAATTTTGTTTGTGTCTATGAGCACCTCAATGTCTAAAATGTCTTGTGCCTGTGAGTATCATTGACATACCGAGTTTATTACATGTTGCAATTACTTCGTCATCTTTTAATGAACCACCCGGCTGGATAACAGCTGTGACACCTGCCTGTTTTGCTACTTCTATACTATCAGGAAAAGGGAAAAATGCATCTGATGCCATTACCAGTGGGGTAATCTGAGTTTTGAAATTGTCTCTCATCTTCATTACTGCTACTCTTGCCGAATCGTATCTTGACATCTGCCCGGCTCCTATGCCTATGGTACGGTTTTCACTCCCGAGAATGATGGTGTTTGATTTAACATATTTGCAGATGGTCCATGCGAATTTAAGCGCGGCAAGTTCCTGTTCTGATGGTTTTTTTTCTGTTATAGTCTCAAGTTTTTCAAATTCTACATCATCAGGTGTTTGCACGAGAAAACCGTCATTTAGAGTTCTGAAATCGTATTGTAACACCATTGTGCCCGGGCTCTGTATAATTCTAAGATTTCTTTTTTTTCTGAAAACTTCAAGGGCTTCTTCATCGTAATCCGGGGCTATCACTACCTCGTAAAACCTTTCAGCAATTTTTTCGGCTATATCCTTTTCAATCTTTCCATTAAAACCTACGATTCCTCCGAAAGCACTCAGTGGATCGGTTTCAAGGGCTTTTGTATATGCATCTATGAGATTTTTGCCTGTTGCTGCACCGCAAGGATTGGTATGCTTTATTATGGCACAGCTGTTGGCTGGCATATTGTTTACCAGCATATAGGTCGCTTCCATATCAAGGAGGTTGTTGAATGAAAGTTCTTTACCCTGTAATTGTTTGCGCGGGAAAGGTTGTCTATCTGCAAATCTGTACCATGCGGCTTTTTGATGTGGGTTTTCTCCGTACCTGAGGTCTAGAACTTTCAATAATCTGATATCCATATCATCGGCAAGAAGTTGTTTTTTTATCTTTCTTGAAAAATATGACGATATAACAAAATCATACCTTGCGGTGTACCTAAAAACTTCTCTTGCACAGCGAAAAGAAAAATCTTCGCTTATAAAACCTTTATGTTTCTGCATTTCTTTTTTGAATTCTTCGTATAGTTCTACTGTTGGCAGTACGCATACGTGTTTGTAATTTTTTGAGGCTGCCCTTATCATAGTAGGGCCTCCTATATCTATATTTTCTATAATCTCCTCGTCAGATGCCCCTTTTGTAAGTGTCTGTTCAAAAGGATATAGGTTGCAGACTATAAGGTCTATAGGCACAAGGTTGTTTTCTTTCATCTGTTGTTTGTGGTTTTCATTATCTCTTACAGCAAGAATTCCCCCATAGATTTTCGGATGAAGAGTTTTAACCCTTCCATCAAGTATCTCAGGGAACCCTGTGAAATCTGAAATATCCTGGACATCT
>CAZYYF010000084.1:0-5710 GCA_964650875.1 uncultured bacterium | reverse complement strand
AATAGTTGATGTAGTTAGGATTATTTCCAGAACGAGGAGGAGATATCTTGTC
Source organism: uncultured bacterium (assembly GCA_964650875.1). Classification (GTDB taxonomy): domain Bacteria; phylum Ratteibacteria; class UBA8468; order B48-G9; family JAFGKM01; genus JALNXB01. Next base: position 5,658 of record CAZYYF010000084.1, on the reverse strand, counting down.
TACCTCGTCCATAATATCCTGGCTTAACTTCACATCAATCGCTTTTACATTATCCCTCAGGTGTTCTATCAACCTGGGCCCACATATCACACTCGTTACAACAGGCCTGTGAAGTAACCACGCCAACGCAAACTGGGACATCGTCACTCCAAGTCCCTGTATTATGGGTTCAAGCTTTTCCAGTATATCAAAAAACCTTGCTGCCTCAGGACCTGTAAGGTTCACAAGACCTTTTCTCTCTCCTCTTGAACCTTTAGGCGGAGCTTCGTTGCGGTGGTATTTGCCTGACAGCCAGCCAAATTCAAGAGGACTGAAAATGTTAACTCCTATACCGTATTTTTTGCATACAGGTAGAACCTGTTGTTCTACATACCTATCGAGAATATTGTATTTCAACTGGTCAGCACATATTTTTTCATATCCAGCATACCGTGCAAGAAGCTGTGTCTCTGCAAGCTTCCATGACTGGTAGCATGAAGAACCTATATACCGTACCTTCCCCTGCCTTACTAAATCAGTAAGAGCACTGATGGTTTCTTCAGTAGGTGTAGGGTTTTTCCCCAGGTCAGGCAGTACTTCATCCGGACGGTGCATAATAAAAAGGTCTATATAGTCTGTTTGTAGTCTTTTAAGACAGCCTTCCACAGACCTCAAAATATTGACTCTTGAACTACCCTTATTGTTCAGACCGCCTCCGGTAGGATTTGGTGCCCAGCACTTGGTGGCAACTACAAAGTCTTCCCTCTTGCCTTTAAGAGCCTTGCCGAGTATTTCCTCTGATTTCCCTCTTGCGTAGCCATTTGCAGAATCAAAGAAGTTAATTCCCATCTCAATGGCCTCATTGACAATCTCTATATCCTTTGATTCTTCCTGGTAAACGCCAAAATTCATGGTCCCTAAACACATGCGCGAAACCTTTAACCCTGTACTGCCGAGATTTGTGTATTGCATTCCCATCTTCTTCCTCCTAGTTGTAAAAGTGGTTCTGCCAAAATTGGCTATATTGCAGTTAGTTGCTAGTTCCTTTTTTTATATTATCTAAATAAGGTGTTGCTTAGAATAAAGCTGGCAAAAACAATTGCAACCACAGACATCAACTTTATAAGAATATTGAGAGAAGGACCAGCGGTATCCTTAAAAGGGTCTCCTACTGTGTCTCCGGTAACAGCAGCCTTATGCGCATCAGTCCCTTTGCCGCCGAAGTTTCCATTTTCAATGTATTTTTTTGCGTTGTCCCAGCAGGCACCTGCGTTAGCCATCATAATAGCTATTACAAACCCGCTTGCCAGGGCACCTACAAGTAATCCGAGTACGGCTTCCAATCCAAGGAAAATCCCTATTGCTATAGGTAGAATGATAGCGATAGCAGAAGGAATAAGCATCTCTCTCTGTGCGGACCTTGTACATATATCAACTGCTTTCGCATAGTCTGGTTTTGCTTTGCCTTCCATAAGACCTTTGATTTCCCTGAACTGTTTTCTTACCTCTTCAACTATCTCCTGAGCAGTGCGCCCAACAGCCCTCATAGCCATAGAAGAAAAGAACATGGGATACATAGCACCTATAAATATCCCTGCCAGTAACCTCACATTCATCACAGATAAGTCTATAGCGCCTCCCAAGAGATCAACCTGTTGCTTGAAAGCTGCTATGAGAGCAAGTGTTGTCAGGGCAGCAGAGCCTATAGCAAAACCTTTGCCTGTTGCCGCAGTTGTGTTTCCGAGGGCATCAAGGGCATCTGTTCTCTGTCGTACAAAAGGAGGCTGATGCGACATCTCTGCATTACCTCCCGCGTTATCTGCAACCGGTCCATAAGAATCAGTTGCTAGAGATATCCCAAGTGTACTAAGCAATCCCACTCCTGCAAGTCCTACTCCATAAAGACCCATGTCTATATTAGTTACCCCTCCTGCAAACATATAGGCTCCTAATGTTGCCAGCACAATAACCAGAACGGGGATAGCCGTAGATGACATTCCTGTGGCAAGACCTTCTATAATAACTGTCGCATGTCCTGTAAGAGAAGCCCTTGCGACATTCTTAGTTGGCTGGTAGTTGTCTGATGTGAAATATTCAGTAAAAAAACCTATGAGCAAACCGGCTGCAATTCCACAAATGAGCGAACCGAATAACCCTTTGTGCTCAGAACCCACTATTTTTACGATAGCAAAATAAGAAACAACGATGATTATAATTGAGGCTGCATACATTCCTTTTCTCAAGGCGAAAAGAAGATTTGCCTGTGTTGCATCTTCTTTAACATTTACAAGAAAAGAACCTATAACTGAGGCAATAATACCTATCGCGGCAATCGCGAGAGGTAGAGATATCCCTTTCCAACCTAGACCTGCTGTTACAGCCAACGCCATAGTTGCAACTATAGAACCCACGTAAGATTCATAAAGGTCTGCTCCCATTCCTGCTATATCACCGACATTATCTCCTACATTGTCTGCTATGACAGCAGGGTTTCTCGGATCATCTTCAGGTATGCCTGATTCCACTTTACCTACAAGGTCAGCTCCTACATCAGCACCTTTGGTAAAGATTCCACCACCAACTCTCGCAAACAGAGCCTGTGCACTGGCCCCCATACCGAAACATGCCATTATCTGGGCAACTTTGTTGATATCCGCTCCGTAAGCCCATCTTACAAATGTATATCCTACACTTATAAATAAAAGCGCCAGACCTACCACAATAAGTCCCATTACCAGACCTGAGGAAAAAGCCACTTTCAGGGCTTCGTTAAGGGAGTTTTTTGCGGCAGATGTTGTTCTTGCTGAAGAATTGGTGGCTATTGTCATACCTATGTAGCCACTGAGGGCTGAAAGAAAACCACCAACAATAAAAGCAATAGGGATAAAAATATTCATATATCCGAATTTTGTCAGTGCCAACAACAGTACAAAAACTATGGCAAAAAAGATGCCCACGCCTTTGTACTGCCTTGAAAGATAAGCCTTTGCTCCTATCCTGACAGCCTGAGCTATTTCTATCATTTCAGATGTCCCTTCTTTTTTCTTCATAATACTTTTTGTGAGCAAACCCGTAAAAACAATAGCAAAAACCGCACTTACAATCGCAAACACCTGTACTCCTATCGCTTCCATTTTTCTCTCCTTTACTCTAAATTGGGTTCTGCCAAATTTGGCTATGCTTTAGCTAGTCTTTCTCTTAGTATTTCAATGGTTTAAGAAGTATTTATGGTTCTCCCATTGTCCTTGTGAGGTTCATCCGTTATTGTAAAGACTCATAGCCTTTGCTACACTGCTTCTTACGATTTCTTCACATGCTAAAACAGCAAGGTTAACAGCGGATTCTATGAGTTTTTGTTCTTCTGGTAAAAAAGGAGCAAGTACATAATCTATGTAGGATTTGTCTCCTATATCTCTGCCGATGCCTATTCTTATCCTCACAAAATCCTTACTACCAAGTTCGTTTATCACGGAAATAATACCGTTATGTCCTCCCGCACCCTTTTTGCTTACTATCTTGATTCTACCCATCTCAATATCAAGGTCATCATGGATGATGATATAATCTTCTAGCGGGCCATCAAAACGGTCCCATATTTTTTTTACCGATAAACCACTTTCGTTGATAAAAGTTTTTGGCTTTATGAGAACTGCTTGTTTCCCCTCTATTGTTACTTCCCATCCCTTACAGTATTCAGTTTTTATAACAGTGACAGGTTTATGTTTTTTCACAAACTCATCTATTACTCTAAAACCAATGTTATGCCTTGTGTCTTGATATTTCAAACCAGGGTTACCCAGCCCAATGAAAATCTTCATTTTTTGCTCTGGCTTTCTTTTTCTTTCTCTTTCCGTCTTTCCTCAACCTTCTGCTGAGTAATGACCTCAGGTTCAGCAACTTCTTCCTTTACCTCAGTTGCTACTTCTCCTGCAGCTTCTTGTTCAGGAACCTCTTCTTTTACTACTTTTGGTGCCAGAAGTGAAATGATTGTTTTTTCTGGCGCATCTATTATTTCAAGACCGTCGGCAAGCTTTATGTCTTTTACAAAAATAGCATCTCCTATATTCATAGATGAAACATCTATCTCTATCTGCTCTGGCATTCTGTCTGGCAATGCCTGGATTTCAAGTTCCCGAAGCTCATGTTCCAGAATACCTCCTTGCTCGAGCCCGGCAGCAGTTCCTTTCAGATGTATAGGAACTCGCATTCTTATGGGCTTATCCATCCTGATTCTGTAAAAATCAAGATGTATGACATCCGCTCGTATAGGGTCTATCTGAATGTCTTTAAGCAATGTTTTTATCTTTTCTTCAGCGCCGTTGTGTTTAAGAATGAGGGTAGAAATAACATTATGGGATTCTAGATGCCTGATGATTTTCTCGGTGGTTTTTTTTTCAAGCTTAATATGACAGGGACTATGGGCCGCTCCATACAGAACTCCTGGGATAAAACCTGCTGCTCGTATTTTCCTTGCAGCCCCAGTTCCACTACCTTCTCTGACTTCCGCGTAAAAAAGTAATTCTTCCATTAAGTAACACCTCCTAAAATTTTGGTCCAACAAAGACAATTATTAAATTTACCATAAGAAAGAGAAAATATCAAGATTCTTTTTCAATCCGTTTTTATAGCCCAAGTAGTTTCACGGCATTTTCTCTCGCGATTTTTTTGAATACATCCTCAGTTATTTTTCCTTTATCACGTAGATCCAGCAGAAAATCCACAAGAGGGGTTGAAGTATCGTATCTACATATATCAGTGCCGAAGAAAAGCCTATCCTGAAACTCTGTTAGAAACTGTACAGCATAATGAGGGTCCCTTGCTAACGCATAATACCCGCTACCAGCAGAAAGGTCACCAAGCAGGTTCTTATATCGACGAAACAGCTTAGGTAAAACCCCTTCTTTCTTCACAGGACTTGTAGGGTATAATGCTCTATCCCATGATGTTTCAAGTTCAGCAATCTCAGACCAGAATACAGCCGAATGCCCAAGGAAATAAAGAGCCGGGAACTTCCAGAGAACCATTTCAAGTTGGGGAAGTCCCGGTTCATCATATAAACCGTAAGTATAACCCATAGTAGAAGAGAGATGGAAAATAATAGGCATCCTGGCTTTTTCAGCATGCTTAAAGAGGTTCTGGCACATCGGGTCTAAAAACGGAAGGTTGGGAGATACCTCGCCTATGCCTTTACATCCCTTGTTTTTATAATAAAGGAGAATCTCGTCAAGAGGCGCATCTGGACGGTTGCTTACAGCGCGTGGGTCAACATTACAAAATGGTACAAACCTGTCAGGATACTGATTACAGATATCCAGGATGTCTTCCACAGACTGTGTAAAATAGGACGCTTCCGGGTTTACTTCAGGCAAAAGAACCCCTTTTTCTATGCCCAGATTGTCATACCTTGCAATCAGGTCCTCAGCCGTAGGAAACAACTGATGTCCTGTAGGGAAAAAATTAGGATACCGTGAGGCATGCACATGTATATCTATAAACATTTTTCTCTCCTTCACCTAAACTGGGTTCTGCGAAATTTGGCTATGCTTTTAATAGCCTTTCTCTTAGTATTTCAATGGTTTTATAAGTATTTACAATCTTATACCAATTCGTCTTCAAAGATATAACGTCGTTGACTTCCTCATCGGCTTCGTCAACATACTATCAGTATGCCTGCTGGCC
>CAZYYF010000083.1:0-5716 GCA_964650875.1 uncultured bacterium | reverse complement strand
GAACCACGTCTCGCTTATTCGAGAACCCATCTACGCCAGGGCTTCAGAAGGCAGGCCCTTGTTCGCATTGTGCGAACAAGGTTGAGGTTCACCCTTCAAGTTATAGGTTAAATTCTACTTGATAGTTTATCGTGCATCTCTACAAATTGTCAAATTTAATTCTCACCCTAATTATACCTCCCAATTTTGTCAAATGCCGCGCAATTCCCTTGATACAAGGGAATTGCAGCCCTGTTTGGGAAAAAACAAAACATCTGATAGCAGAGAACGGTTGAAGACAAACAAACCGGGACAACTCATCTTCCCAAGTGTATAAGTCTATCTGGATTGCCTCCCAGGATGTTAGGCAGTCAGACTCCACGACAGATACATACTGTAATTAGACAATAATATCCGAAAGATTGAAAAAAATCAGCAGTTTATAAATAGGGGAAACGGGGCTGACTGAGGACTTACGTTATGATAAAGAATTTTCGTAAATATTCACTCAACCACATCATTGAGAGAAGCGGAGGGATTGCCACGTCATAAAAAACATTCCTCGCAATGACAACACGGTGTTCAGTGAATATTTACGAATTTTCGGTAGAAAAGAAGTCAAAAAATCGTTTTTCTTCTCTTCAAAAATCCATTTGGTCGGGGCGCTCGGATTCGAACCGAGGACCTCATGGTCCCAAACCATGCGCGCTTAACCGGACTGCGCTACGCCCCGTGAATCTACTTTGTGATAAAAGAATATTGTACTTCAAATACATCGTTTCGTCAATGGACATTGCGGATAATAATGATTGACTTTAATTCCATTTTGATATATCATTTATCATTATGGGATTAATTATATTTTTATTTGGTCTTATATTCGGAAGTTTTGCTAATGTTGTTATTTACAGGCTGCCCAAGGGAAAATCTGTCATAAGTCCAGGTTCGGCCTGTCCGTCGTGTGGTAAACATATCCTTTTTTATGACAATATTCCACTTGTGAGTTTTATTCTTTTGCGCGGCAAGTGTAGATTCTGCAAAAAAAAGATATCTGCAAGGTACTTTCTTGTTGAGATGATAAGCGGAATACTTTTTTTTCTTACATACCTTAAATTTGGGTTATGTGAAAAGTTTTTCATATACACCTTCTTTATCTATTGTCTTATGATTGTTGGATTTATAGACATAGACACGTTTCTTATATCTGATGTCATTGTTCTACCGATGATTGTTTTAGGGCTTCTCTTTTCTCTTGTGCCAGGCATACATAACAATCTTTCAGGTATAAGTAGCTTTCTTTACTCTCTGTTTGGAGTTATTCTGGGAGCAGGGTTCCTTATTTTTTTAAGTATCTTTGGAAAACTTGTTTTTAAGAAAGAAGCAATGGGTGGGGGTGATGTGAAGCTTCTTGCAATGATAGGTGCATTTTTAGGATGGAAAAGCGTTTGTATAACAATTTTCTTTGCCTCTCTTCTTGGAACAATTATCAGTTTATCCCTTATAGCCTGCAGAAAAAAAACCATGGAGGACTACGTTCCTTTCGGCCCTTATCTTGGTTTAGGTGCGCTTATCTCTCTCTTTTATAAAGGTATAACTTTTATGGGATTTTTTATTAACTAAATTTAGCTGTTTGTTTGTAAATATTCACTCAACCACGCCATTGCGAGAAGCGTTGATTACGACCGAAGCAATCCCATGAGATTGCCACGTCATAAAAAACATTCCTCGCAATGACAACCCTCGGGGGACCCTCGCAATGACAACACGGTGTTCAGTGAATATTTATGTTTGTTTTAATAAAAATACATAAGAGAAAAATATGAGCCAGGCAAGTATTGAAATCGTAAAGGAATTTTTTATAGCCAGCGGTTTTTTTGTCCTTCAACAAGATGATATCCTTCTGCTAAAAAACAGCTGTTTACAGGAAAATAATAGTTTTGAAAGGTTTGTCTTTTCACTGGATGATATTTTCCATATAAATAATGCCATTGTTAAAATAATATCCTGGCATACGATGAAATTTACACCTTCTGTTCTTCAGAAAAACCCTGAGATTTTCCAGTTTATTAGAGATTCTAATAAAGCGACTGTTAAAAATGTTTTTAACGGAGAACCTTTTTTAAAAATACTGGTTATTCCTGCATTACCTGCTTCGGAAGACTTAAAGGGAAAAAGCATAGTTATGATGAAAGAAAAGGGAGTAGACAATATAATAAGTTTTCCTTCCATTCTTTCAGGACTTATAGGAAAAATTGAATCCAGACATGTCTATCTTTCTTCTGTAAATGAGGTGCTGAGGATACTCAAATTCTATAGGTTTTTTGCAAAAGAAGAACAGAATCTACCGTTTTGAAAACCGCCTATATTGGAAGTCAAATGGTCATAAGTCTTAAAACTCCTCTTTCTCAGATTGTTTCTGTTGGTAAAAAACGAGAAAAAGACCTTGAAAAACTTGGGTTGAAATCTGTAGAGGATATCCTGTTTTTTTACCCTAGACGGTATCTTGACCTGCGCAATTTCAAGAAGATATCTACTCTCATACCTTATGAGGTAGCCTCTATAAAAGGAAAAGTTCTTGGTAGAGAAGAGAAAAAGGTACGTTATCGGATATCATACCTTAAAGTTGTTCTATCTGACAGTACGGGCATTATTTCTGTTGTGTTTTTCAACCAGCCTTACCTGAAAGATGTTTTTCAGCCAGAGAAAGAGTTTTTTCTAAATGGTAAAGTGGAGGTTTACAAGGGGTTGATTCAGATGTCAAATCCCCTCTATGAAGAAGAACATCCGGGGAGACGGGACTGGATTTTGCCTCTCTATCCTCTTTCAGGAAATCTTACCCAGAAGTACATGCGAAAACTTGTTAAATTTGTTTTGAATAATGTTATAGATATGCCTGTTGAGATGTTCTCTCTTAAAGAAAGACAGGATCTCGGTTTACCGAATATTAAGTTTGCTCTGCAGAATATCCATTTTCCTCTTTCGGATATGAACCTTGAAAAGGCAAGGAATTATCTTATTTTCAGAGAATTTTTTATACTTCAGCTCAATCTACTTATGAATAAAAAAGTTCAACAGAGTTTACCTCCGGGTTCTGCTACCATAGTAGAGAAAGAAGTTATAAAGGTTTTTGAAGGGTTTTTACCTTTCAAACTTACCAGGCCGCAAAAAACTGTCATGGAAGAAATTATCTCTGACATAAACGAAGGTAAGTCTATCAGACGGTTAGTGCATGGAGAGGTTGGTTCTGGTAAAACAGTAGTTGCTATTTTTGCCCTATGGCTTTTTGCAAAAAACGGTTATCAGTCAGCTCTTCTTGTTCCTACGGAAATTCTTGCTGAACAACATTACCTCAACTGGCAGGAGTTTTTTTTGAACCAAAACATTCCGGTATCCATATTATTAGGACAGATGACTGAGAAAGAAAAGGAAGGTATCCGTAATAATATTAAAGAAGGTACAAACAGGGTTATTATTGCTACCCACTCCATTTTAGATGAAAAAATTGCATTCAAAAATCTTATGATGGTGGTTGTAGATGAGCAACATAAGTTTGGAGTAACACAAAGAGAAGTCTTGAAACAGAAAGGAAGCAATCCCCATTACATAGTTATGAGTGCTACCCCTATCCCGAGAAGCGTGGCAATGACCCTTTATGGGGCGCTTGATATCTCAACTATAGGAGAACTTCCCAAAGGAGAAAGAAAGGTCGTTACATATATATTCCAGAGGGATGAAAAAGAAAAAATTTATAGTTTTCTTGAATATCAGGTTTCACAGGGAAAACAGGGTTATGTGGTAACACCTGCCATAGATGCAAAGGAAGATATCGAGTCAGCTGTTGCTGAATACGAAAGAATAAAAAAAAGGTTACCGGACGTTTCTATATCGTTGATACATGGTAGACTACCTCATACTGAAAAAGAAAAAATTATGGACGGATTCCGCAGTGGGGAAACAGGTATTCTTGTATCCACTACGGTTATAGAATCGGGCATTGATGTTCCTGAAGCTACTTATATAGTTATAGAACAGGCTGAAAGATTTGGACTTGCCCAGCTTCACCAGTTACGGGGGAGGATTGGCAGAAGTGGGGATACGGGTTACTGCATGCTTGTTGTCTACACTCCGGAAGATGGAGTTATGGAAAGGCTTGAAAAATTTGCAAACTCTCAAAGCGGTTTTGAAATAGCCGAAATAGACCTGAAAATCAGAGGACAGGGAGACCTTATGGGTACAAGACAGCACGGTATTCCTCCTCTTAAAATAGGTAATATCATCAGGGATCTTGAACTACTTAAAAGTGCCAGAAATGAAGCGGAAAAACTTTTTGCTTCGACGTCTGAAGACAAAATACAGGAAAGGTTTCTCGTAAGGAGTATAAATGAAGGATGATATAGCCATTTTAATACCTGCATATAATGAAGAGAAAAATATAGGAATACTTGTGTCAAAGATTAAAAAACAATATAGCAATGTTATTGTGGTTGATGATGGGTCTAATGATAGGACAAGTTTATATGCCAGACAAAATGGTGCAGTAGTTTTATCGCATCCTATATGCAGAGGAAAAGGAGAAGCACTTAAGACAGGATTCAGGTATATTGTTGAAAAAAATATTCCTGCTGTGGTTACAATGGATGGCGATGGCCAACATCTTGTAGAAGATATTCCCGGGTTTGAAAGGGCATACAGGATTCACAAAAGGTCATCTATATGGGTTGGAAAAAGAAAGATGAAATCAACAAAAATGTCAGTTATCAGGCGGATGACAAATATCAGTATGTCTGTTGTGATATCGGTTATTGCCGGACAGTGGATACCAGATACCCAATGTGGGTTCAGGCTGATAAAAAAAGAAGTTCTTTCTACGGTTAGGCTCAACACTTCTCATTTTGAGACAGAATCCGAACTTTTAATAAAAGCATCATGGAAAGGGTTCCATATTTCTTCTGTGCTTATTTCTACCATATATGATGAGGAAAAAAGCAAGATTAGACCGTTACAAGATACCAAACGGTTTTTTATCATGCTTGTTTCCATTCTTTACCCACCGCTGTTAAGGTTTAAAGGTTTCAAAAACAAATGACAGGAAGTAAGAACGGGTTCTGACAGGTTGTTTCATTATACTTATTTATGGATAGGAATTTTGAAGCAGCAAGGAAAGAAATGGTTTTTAGGCAGATTATACCCCGTGGAATAAAGGATAAAAATGTGATTGCGGCGTTTTTAAAAGTTCCCAGGGAAAAGTTTGTTCCTAAAAATCTTAGAAAGTTTGCTTACGACGACTGTCCTTTGTCTATAGGAGAAGGACAAACTATAAGCCAGCCTTACATTGTTGCTCTGATGACAGAATCATTGAAACTCAGGGGAGGTGAAAAGGTGCTTGAGGTTGGTACCGGGAGTGGTTATCAGTCAGCCATTCTTGCTGAGATGGGCTGTAGTGTATATTCAGTTGAGAGGAACGCTAAACTTGCTGAAAAAGCAGATGTTATTTTGCGACAGATGGGTTATGAAGTTCGGATAAAAGTAGGAGATGGTACTCTAGGCTGGGAGGAGTTCAGTCCTTATGACAGGATAATAGTTACCGCGGGCGGTCCTAAAATTCCCGAAAGTCTTTTCGCTCAGCTTAAGGAAAAAGGCAGGATGGTAATTCCTGTGGGTGACCTGTATTCTCAAGAACTGATGCTTGTTATAAAATATGGCAATAAAAAGAAGATGTTATTTCTCGGCGGCTGCC
>CAZYYF010000082.1:0-5721 GCA_964650875.1 uncultured bacterium | reverse complement strand
AGGAAATATCTTTTTTCCTCAAACGGGGTGTCCGACAACAGACATAACCCGTAATGTAAATATTCAGCCAACCTCATTTCCTCTCCCACGGTTGTCATTCTTACCGACCACTTGATTTATGAAACTATGCTTCCAGGAGGTATATCCTGTCTGTCTGTTGTAAGTATAGAGAGCCTGTTGTCAAACATTGTAGCAAGAAGCATACCCTTGCTTTCTACCCCTCTTATAACCTTTGGTTCAAGATTAGCGAGCACTACGACATTTTTCCCTATAAGTTCATCCTTTGTATACCACGGTTTTATACCTGCAACCATTTTTCTTGTTTCCGTACCTATGTCCACAGTGACAAGATACAGTTTATCCGCACCTTCTACATCCTCTACTTCCAATACCCTGCCAATCCTTATATCCATCTCCTTAAAAGTATTATAACTTATCATCATCGTCCCTCCCGCTTTATGTTTTTATCATTTGGCATAATGCCTGCACATCAAGACATCTGTTTCCAGCATAGTTCACAACCTTGTCCCTCAAAAGAAATTCCCTGTATTCTCCTCCTGCCTCTTCTACTATTATACTACCTGCTGCTATATCCCATACATTAAGTCCTATCTCAAGAAAGAAATCCGTCCTGCCCGAAGCCACATAACACAAATCAAGAGCAGCAGCACCCATCATCCTTACTTTTTTCACCTCTAACGCAAGTCTGGAAAAAACATTAAGACCTGAAGATATATCTTCTCTGCTCTTCATAAGACCAAAGCAGATAATTGCATCTTTAAAATTTTGGGTGTCGCTTGTCTTTATTCTCTTCTCATTAAGAAAAGCACCTTCGCCTTTTACCGCCCTGAAGATCTCCTCTCTAAAAAAATCGTATACGATACCGAAAGAATCTCCGTCTTTTTTTTTACAGGCAATAGAAATACAGCACTGAGGTATACCTCTTGCGTAGTTAACAGTTCCATCAAGAGGGTCTATTATCCAGATATAGCCTGAAAGACCCTTTTTTTCACCTCGTTCTTCCGATATAAAACCATCATCAGGAAATTTTTTTTCTATCCCACTGATAATTATCTCTTCACTTTCTCTGTCCTGTTTAAGTTTTATATCATAATCAAAATTCTGCGAGACACAGGGATTATTCCTGCTATCTTTTAAAAAACTGCCTGCCTTCCGGGCCAGTAAAAGACCTTCTTTCAATCTGTTGTCCATCTTGTTATACTTACCCCCTTGCACTACAAATACTCCAGGTCAGTTGTTGTACTTAATGTAGTTTTCAATGGCAGATGCCCCTTCAATAAGCCTATCTTCCCTAAAACTCGGGGCAATAATCTGTAAACCTACTGGAAGATTTCCGACTTTCCCAACAGGAAGGCTTATCGCAGGAAGCCCTGCAAGATTGACGTTTGCAGTAAAAATGTCAGAGAGGTACATCTTAAGTGGGTCAGCCTTTTTTTCTCCAATCTTAAAAGGTAACTCAGGGGTGGTAGGAGTAATAATAATATCCACATTTTTGAAGGCTTCATCAAAATCTTTCTTGATAAGCGCACGGACCTTTTCTGCCTTTATGTAATAAGCCTGGTAGTAACCTGCAGAAAGAACATATGTTCCCATCATAATTCTTCTCTTTACTTCCCTACCAAATCCTTCTGCTCGTGTATTCATATACATCTCCAGCAGGTTTTTATAATTAGCCGTCCTGTAACCATACTTCACCCCATCAAATCTTGCAAGGTTAGAACTGGCTTCCGCGGTGGATATTATGTAATAAACTGGTATTCCATACTGGGTATGCGGAAGAGAAATGTTTTTTATCTCTGCTCCAAGAGATACTATAGCCTTTAGAACTTTCTCTACTTTCTCTTTTACCACCTGTTGTATCCCTGAAATGAAATATTCCTCAGGAATTCCTACCGTCAAACCTTTCATATCATCACGGAGAAACTTTGTATAATCCGGAGGAGTAAAATCAAATGAAGTGGAATCTCTTTTATCGTTGCCTGCAATAATGTTTAACATAAGGCAGGCATCTTTTACATCTTTAGTGATGGGACCTATCTGGTCAAGAGAAGAAGCATAGGCAATCAGTCCATATCTTGAAACAGCGCCGTATGTAGGTTTCAACCCAACTACACCGCAGAAAGTAGCTGGCTGCCTTATAGAACCACCTGTGTCAGAACCAAGGGCTCCAGAACACAGATGGGCAGCCACTGCCGCAGCTGAACCACCAGAGGAACCCCCAGGCACTCTTGAAGTATCATATGGATTTTTTGTAGGGAAAAATGCCGAATTTTCCGTAGAAGAGCCGAAGGCAAATTCGTCCATATTTGTTTTACCGAGAATAATCGCTCCTTGCTCTTTAAGTTTTGTAATAACTGTGGCATCATAAGGTGAGATAAAATTTTCAAGTATCCGGGATGCACAGGTAGCAGGCATTCCTTTTACACATATATTGTCTTTTATTGCCAAAGGGATGCCCTCTAAAAACCCCAGGTTTTCACCTTTGGCTATCCTTCTATCTACGGATTTCGCTTCTTCTACAGCTTTTTCGTTAATAGACAGATAACAGTTGATATCCCTATCTTTGTCTTCTACTGCTTCTAATGTCTTTAGAACAATCTGTTCACAGGATAACTGTTTTTTTCTCAACAATTCACCTGCCTTACTTATTGTAAGGTTTGTTATCTCCATTTATATCCCCGCTAATCTTTTAAGGCTGCAAGGTCAATATTTTTCTCACTTCTTCAGGATGTTTTGCTATAAATATCAGCTCGTCGTCAGTTAAAGGCCTCTGGTTTACAACATTTGCATACCTGGCAAGACTGAGAATTTTACGGGCCTCTTCATCATCTTTAAATCTAATTTCAAGATTTCCGTAAACATTCCTGAGTCCTTTTATACCACTGTATTCTCCCATCAATATCATCCTGCCAGTTTCTATTATTTCAGGTTCTCCTCTGCCGAGTTCTTCATAATCATAAAGTTCGTAATTCTTCCTATCTTTCAACGCCCCATCAACATGGATACCAGAAGAATGGGCAAATGCATTTTTGCCAACACCTACCTGATTTATAGGAATGGGCACTCCAAAAGCATAAGAGGCATAATGAGAAATTTTCCATGCCATTTTCATCTTTATGTCTTCATCTATACTATATTTCCCAGTAAATCCTGATGCATACTTAAGCGCAAGCAGAGTAGAAACAAGGTCGGCATTTCCCGCACGTTCGCCCATACCGTTGATGGTTGTATTTATATAGGCATCCACACCTGCATCAACAGCTGCTTTGGCGCCAGCGATAGAACATGCGACAGCCATACCAAGGTCATTGTGACAATGAAGTTCTATGGGCAACTGTATATTTTCTGCAAGTTCATATATCCTATGATATATGGAAAAAGGAGAGTCATATCCGAGAGTATCGCAATACCTTACCCTGATAGCCCCCTCTTGTTTGGCTATGTTACCAAATTCTATAAGCCTGGCCTGTTTTGTCCTTGAAGCATCCTCGGCGTTTATTCCAATAGTTTTTACTCCCATCGTTTTGGCAAGTCTTATTGCCTTCTGCATAGACTTTACAACATCTTTAAACTTCATTTTTCCCTGAAATTTGCCTACAATCATCTGTTCGGATGTTGAAATTGAAAGATTTACATGCTCTAAACCTGGGACATTTGAAAAGGCTTTTTCTACATCTTCAGGGATGGCCCTCATCCATCCTGATAGCCGGATATGAGAGAAGACTTTCTTTTGAGCAAGTTCTATGTTGGCATTCAGGTAATTGATTTCATGTTCTGTTACAGGAAACCCTGCTTCGCTCTGGAATATCCCCATCTGGTTTAGATAGTAGTTAATCATCGTTTTTTGCAGCTTGGAAAGCCCCAGATGAGCAGTCTGTACACCATCTCTGTTAGTCACATCTATAATTCTGATTTTATTTTTCATTGCCACTCCGCTATAAATAAAACACTACTGTCCTAAGTTGAGAGGTTGAGGGTTTTGTGCCTTATGAGGATGTTCATTACCCCTATAGACATTAAGCTTTTTTATCATCTGCCGCCCAAGTTTTGTTTTAGGTAGCATTCCTTTAACGGCATGGGTTATAATAAACTCAGGCTTTCTGTTTTTCAGTGATAGGAGAGATTCTTCTTTCAATCCTCCTATATATCCTGTGTGCTTATAGTAAATCTTATCTGTAAGTTTCCTACCAGTAACCCTGATCTTCTCGGCATTGATTATTATTACAAAATCTCCGGTATCAACATTTGGAGTCCATACTGATTTGTTCTTACCCATCAGAATCTTTGCTATATCACTTGCCAGTCTGCCGAGAACCTTATCTGTAGCATCCACAATATACCACTTTTTCGTAATATTTTTCTTTTTTGCAACATCAGTCTTATTCATTTTTCCCTCCAATCAACTTCATATAAACTAAATTTTTCCTATTAATTATACCACCTTTCTACATTTTATCAAAATACCACCAGTGATGAAAATCTTTTATTATCTCTTTTCTCAGAACTATTTCCCTGTCTCCAATCCCTCATTGAAGGAAAAACAGAGGAATTCTCCTGTTCTGTGAAGGCGGGCCAAATGGAAATTTCAAATCCATCCCATACTTTTAGTGAATGAAAGAATATATCCCAGGAGATTTTGAAAATACATACCAACATTTGTTGTGGTATCTAAAAATTTGCTGTTTTATTTCCGGTATAATGGGTTTTATTCGCTTATATGGCTGGCTTGCTGGCATGCGACGTCACCTGAACTTCAAAATGATGTCATCCCCTTCTTCTGATGTATTTCCTTCTGGAGTTTCCAGTATTCCATTAGGACCTGCAGAATACAAAACCATTACACCTTCATCTCCATTATAAGCTATACCATAGGTGTGCCCCCATGCATCGAGAGGAGTTCCTTCAGGGAAATCAGCATCAGACCATCCAGTTGCTGCTTCAAAGAGAGGTCTGGCTCCGTTCTCGTCTGATAATACTGCTTTGTTCTGAAACACCTGATAAGGTCCATCCCAGTGGTCGATAGAGGTCAATTCGATTGTTTCATCAGTAGAAATAGAGGGAGGGGGACCCGGGTCGTAGGGATAAGCAAAGGTACCCCCCGGGGTTAGAGAGGCATCAGACAAGTCGCATAGTCTCACATAATAGCCGGTATCCAGTCTTACCATTGACATTGCTGATGATAGTGAAGCCATCTCTGCTTTTGTCTTGTCAACCATTGCCTTTGCTCTTGAACGTCTTACCGCAGGCAGTAGCATGGCTGCAAGGATGGCAATAATGACCATTACCACCAGAACTTCTATCAGTGTAAAACCTATTGTTTGTTTTTTCATTGTCTCTCCTTCCTGTACCCTGGGTTCTGCCAAATTTGGCTATGCTTTAAGTAGTGTCCCATTGCCCCTCAAAAGATTGTCTTTTTTATTGCCCCCATTTTTCTTTATTATCATCGGACATATCGGAGATATAAATTGAACCTCCTGCTTCATCACAGGCAACATTTATACCATCTTCAGGTACTTTAGGATAGCTATGATGCGAATCATTATAATATATAATATCCTCTTCGTTTACCCAGATAACATTTCCTTCAAGATACAGGGTATTCATTCCACCCTTGTGGTTTCCGTAGTCCTTACTTTTTTCATATACACCTTTATCACTTATGACAGGCACAGGCTTGGAACAATCATTGGCAACTGTAAG
>CAZYYF010000081.1:0-5828 GCA_964650875.1 uncultured bacterium | reverse complement strand
ATATCTTATATTCCTGCGCCATTTTAAGTTTCTCCTTGTTATCTCCCCATTTAGAGGAGTATGCTGTTATATAAAAATAAACTATTTTCTCAAATGTCGACCTATATTTACCTCCTTTTTATAGTAAGTATCTTTCCTCTTCGCATTTTATTTTTCTTAATTATATACCGTATTGTTATCTATGTCAAGTACAAAATTTGACAGAAAGATAAAATGCTGTTTAAATAAAATAATATCAACCAGCAGAGATAGATGGATTGTTTTTAATAGGAAGGTGGCAAAGGAATTTTAAGAGAAACTAACGTCGGTGTTTTTACAATGGAGGTTTTACAATGGATAAAAAAAATCTTATAGACTTATTGCAGCAAATTTCCGATGACTGTGAAAAAGCCATAGAGCGAGGTTTTGGTCCCGAATTGAATATGCTGACGATAAAAGCACAGATAGACGAAGCCGTAAAAATGCTTGAAGATATGGATTTCAATGAGATGTCTTATGAGAATAAGCATCTGAAAGAACAACCGGAACAAAAAACTGAATCAGAAATACCTGCCGAAGTTAAGGATGAAGTAATAGAGGAAAAATTGATAGAGTCTGTGGAGGAACTTTCAAGAGATGTATATTCACAACCCGAAAAGAAACAACAGGAGATATCAGAAAAAGTAGTTCAACAACAACCTGTAGAGAAGAAAGAAGAATATAAGAGACTTCCACTGCAAAAACCTAATATGGTGCAACCTCTTAAGTCCAGCAGTTTTTTAGCAGAAAAGCCTAAAGAGTAATAAGATATTCACAGCGGGTAATAAATGAAAAACTGTCGCTCTTACAGGATGAGAATTCCCGCATTATTAAATAACGGGAGAGAACACTACTGGTTAAATACTTTGGTATAATAAGTCTACATATTTTTTATTTTTTACCACCAAAACCGGACAGGGAGCCTCATAGAAAATTAAAGCACCTTCGTTATAAAAAGTATCTCTTAAGGAGAGAAATTCTTTCAGTTCTCCCATAATAAGGAGGTCCGCGTTTGTTTCTTTAATTTTATTTATTACTTCAGTATGAACTACACCTTTAAGTCCCATACCCTCAAAAGAAACTTCTTTGCTTTCAGCCATCTGTTTGAATCTGTCAAGGAATATTTTTGCCTCTTTTTCTATCTCCTGTTGGTATTCCATCGCTTCCACATCTAAGAAGATCCTGTGCTTTACTAGTTTATCTAATGTTGGTTTATCCACTACATAAACTGCAATCAGTTTCGCCTGTAAAATCTTTGCTATATAGATAGAATATTTTGCAGTCATAAGAGATGAATTCATATCCACAGAAAGAGCAACCAATATATTTTTTATTCCCATAGGTATTTGTTCAAAAAATATTCATTGTATTTTGTAATAAGAATACATACCATTTATCCCTCAGCTCTTTCAGACATAGAAATACAAAATTTAAGGCTATCTTTTCCACTGCTCTGATTCCTCAGTTAATCCATATAACTGAGTATTTACTTTTCAGACAACTGAGATGTCTGAGTTTTATGTTTTATCAGTTTCAATAGTGAAAATGCATCCCGACTTTCTTCATCTAATCTATCGCCGATGTACTTGACTGTTTCCTTATAAACAGGAATATATACTTTTTCCAATGCATTGACCTTGCGCATAGTTTTTTGCATTTCTTTAGCCAGACGTAAAAGAGCAATTCTCTTCTCAGACAGGTCCGCCAGAAGAAAAAGAATTTTCTTGAAATGATTGATTGCCTCATCAGTATATAAACTTACTTCATACGGGCTATAATAAGGAGGATTGTCTTGTAACTCAAGTTTGATATCAGGTAAAGAAACACCCATTAGTTTTCTGTGAGATATATTCAGACTGTTTTGAATATTTACAGAGAAACTTATTTCTTCTATTTTTTTTCTACCCATAGTACATATAACCTTATCTAATAAATTATACCCCTCTTTAAGAGCACTGGCAACCTCTTGCTCTGTCTGTCTTATGATATGGATTAAACCAGTCAGTGCGTTCATAATAACTTTTCTTTTCTCCTCAAGAAGCTGATAACCTTCTTCTGTCAATAACAGATTTTTTTTCATCTTAAGGAGATTAGTCTTAGTAGCAGGACATTCTATTCTCATTTTTTTGCTTTGTAGTATTTTTTTATCTCTTCTTCTTTTACACGAAGTAATTCCTCAGCTGGCAGTTCTGAAAGAATCTCCCATCCTAAATCAAGTCCTTGTTCCAGTGTCCGCCTTTCATAAGGATGCTGCCTAAGAAATTTTTGTTCAAAGGTATCCCCAAACTTAAGATACAGTTGGTCTAATGGAGAAAGTTCTTCTTCTCCAATAATAGCGGCCAGTGCTCGTATGTCTTTCACATGTGCATAGCAGGCAAATAATTGAGAAGCAAGCCCTGGATGGTCCTGTCGTGTTAGCCCAGAACCAACATTATCTTTCATAAGGCGGGAAAGTGAAGGCAATCCAGCAATTGGTGGATAAATACCACGGCTGAAAAGTTCCCTTTCAAGCACAATCTGCCCTTCAGTGATAAAACCTGTCAAATCCGGTATCGGATGAGTGATATCGTCATTAGGCATAGTTAAGATAGGTAGTTGTGTAATAGAACCTTCTATACCTTTAATTATGCCTGCCCGTTCATAGAGACTGGCTAAATCACTGTATAAGTATCCAGGATAACCCTTGCGTGCTGGAATTTCACCTCTGACTGTAGAAACTTCCCGAAGTGCCTCACAATAGTTAGACATATCAGTCATAATAACCAACACATGCATGTGCTTCCGGAAAGCCAGAAATTCCGCACAGGACAAAGCCAATCGAGGAGTTTGAATCCTCTCTATGGAAGGACTGTCTGCCAGACTTAAGAAAATAACCGTTCGTTCTAATGCCCCTGTTTCTTCAAAATTCTTGATGAAAAATTGGGCGGTGTCATACTTTATACCCATAGCCGCGAACACTACACAGAACTGCTCTCCTTTTACCTGAGCCTGTCGAGTAATCTGAGCCGCGATCAAATCGTGAGGTAGTCCACTGCCGGAAAAAATTGGCAGTTTTTGTCCCCGAACGAGGGTATTCATAACATCTATCGCTGAAAGCCCAGTTTCAATAATGTTTTTGGGATAATCTCTAGCAGTAGGATTGATAGCCTGACCGTTTACATCCATCATCTCTTCGTAAACTGGTCGTGGAAACCCGTCTATAGGATTTCCCAGCCCATCAAAGATTCTACCTAACATTTGCTCTGAAACACCTAACATCAAAGGTTTCCCATGGAAACATACCTGTGCTCCATTTAACGAAAGTCCTACGGTTCCACCCAGTACTTCTACCACTGCATAACCTTTACCCACTTCCAGGGTAATGCCGATACGGTTTTTACCTTGATTATCCACAATTTCTACCAACTCATTATAGCCAACATTGTGGATGTCGCGGATGATGAAAATTGGTCCAACTATTTCTTCTAATCCCAAGTATTCCCGAAGTGAATATTTCTTTGTCATAAGACATCCTTGCTTCAAATTAGGTTCTGCTTTCAGTATGTTTTTCTCACTCTTTCAATCGTTATCTAGTATTCTATAACCTTTTCCCTTGTTATTGCGAAAAGTGCTTTTTACAACGAAACATTCTCACGCACAATACGCTGGCAACAACTCAACGGGGTGTATTTTACCTACTCTCGCATAGTTTTCAATATATCCGTAGGTTATCCATCCCATCTTTCAAACGAGAATTATACGATTTGCTTATAAAGACAAATCGTTCATATTTGAACGTTAATTTCTTCCAATTCTGTAGTTATCCGAACCAACAGTTGTTCTAATTTTTCCAAGTCATCTTCAGTATAGGTAGTTTTCATTCTTAAAATGTCCTGATATATCTGAGTTGCTTTAATCTCAGCAATAGTAATACCTTTCTTCACCAATTCCTCGCTTTTTTCATACAACTTTAATATAGCATTAAACATTAAGAACTGTTTTTTGGCCGAAGTATATGTATCCACTTTATCAAAAGCACTCTGTTGAAGAAATGCATTCTTGAAAACAGAACATATATCAAGAATTAAACGTTGGGTTTGAGGTAGAACATCAGGGCCTACTAATTTTACCACTTGAAGCAGTTTTTGTTCCTTTTGGAGAAGCTCCATAATGGCATAACGGGTTGTCTCCCACTCTTGGTTAATATGGGTATGCCACCACTGTTTAACATCATCTAAATACTCAGAATAACTCTCAGTCCAGCTTATAGATGGATAGTGTCGTGCATTAGCTAATTCTCTATCTAAAGCCCAGAAACTTCTGACAAACCGTTTGGTATGTGAAGTCACTGGTTCTGAAAAATCTCCACCGGGGGGAGAAATTGATGCTATAATGGTGATAGAACCATTAAGACCAGAACAAGTCTGAAAATTTCCAGCCCGTTCATAAAATTCAGCCAACCTGGAGGCAAGATAGGCAGGGAATCCTTCCTCTAATGGCATCTCTTCCAGTCGACCAGAGAGTTCCCGCAAAGCCTCAGCCCACCTACTGGTGGAATCAGCCATGAGAGCAACATGGTAACCCATATCCCGGTAATATTCCGCCAGGGTAATTCCTGTGTAAATACTGGCTTCTCTCGCAGCCACTGGCATATTGGAGGTGTTAGCAATAAAAATTGTTCTTTCTAATAGCGGACGATCCGTCCTCGGAGAAATAAGTTGGGAAAAATTCAGAAGGACATCGGTCATTTCATTGCCTCTTTCTCCACATCCTACGAAAATAACTATGTCTGCATCACTCCACTTAGCTAACTGGTGCTGAACTACTGTTTTCCCTGTGCCAAAACCACCCGGTACCGCAACACAACCTCCCTTAGCCACTGGAAAAAGCGTATCAATAACTCTTTGCCCGGTAATCAATGGTTGATTTATTGGAAGTCTGTTCTGGATAGGTCTGGATGTACGTACGGGCCAGCGGTGATACATATAAACTTCTGCTTGCCTATGGTCACTATTTTCAAGCACCGCTATTTTTTCCTCAACTGTATAATCTCCTTCAGGTGCTAACCATTTTAGGATACCAGATAGATTAGGAGGAAGCATGATCAGATGTTTTAAGTTGATTGTTTCCTGTACCTCTCCTAAAACACCTCCAGACACAATTGCTTCTCCTATCTCTGCTGTAGGGGAAAAATGCCATTTTTTTTGTCGGTCAATCGAACTAACATGTACCCCTCTCGTAATATAGATACCATATTCATTTTTTATAACTTCAAGGGGTCTTTGGATTCCATCATAAATGGTACCCAGAAGTCCAGGACCAAGTTCAACATAAAGTGGAAAACCCTGGGTATAAGCAAAATCTCCGGCTTTTAAAGAAGTAGTGTCTTCATAAACCTGGATATAACCACGGTTGCCTTTCAATCGGACCACCTCGCCTACAAGGTGATCCTCACCTACCTCTACCATATCCATCATACGAAGGTTAACTACCTCTTCCAGTTCTACTACCGGGCCCGATACCCGAAAAACTTTACCACAGACCATATAGCCTCACTTTGTTTAGAAAATCATAAATTCTAAAAAACATTATTGTACTGGTGTTCTCCTCTGGAATTCAGGGTTTGTCTCTGTATGCTTTACGCGGAAATTCTTACCTTTCCAGCCGTGGGAATGGCAAATTTTTTATTGCCCCTTGCTGATTGATATACTTCTGCAAATGACCCTTAAATTTCTTTCAACAAACGGTTGTAAATTTCACCCTGCATACGAGCCAGGCGGGCAGAAAAAGTGTTATCAAAAATAATTCGTCCGTCCATTGATTGTATTTTC
>CAZYYF010000080.1:0-5839 GCA_964650875.1 uncultured bacterium | reverse complement strand
GGATGGCTAATGGGTCTTTAATCTCTCTTTCAGCAAAAGGAAGGCTCACAATCAGGGGCCAAGGGGCGTCAAATCCGGACATATCATTGATTTGAATCGGAAAATTTCCTGCATTAACTGTCTGAAGGCTAAAAAAAATAAAGAAAAACAATACCAGTCCTTTTTTCATTTGCTTAGATATTTTTATTCCCATTTACCTTTTCCTCCTTTATTTCCCGATATTAAGAGCAAGCAAAGCGGCTCCTCTTCCAGATGCTTCTTTCAAATCGGGTAAAACAATCTGTTTCTCTGTGATTTTTTCCATCATTCCAACAAGGAATTGTTCTTTTACTGCTCCTCCTACCATTACCAGACGGTTAACAGGACTTTTGTTTTCCACTTCATCTAACCGTTGTTTAATCTTTAATACCAGAGATTCTTTTGTCGCGTAATATATTTCACTACCTTTTGTTGAAAGACTGATATTTTTTATTTCTCCTTTGCCCCTGGAAAATTCAGGGATTACAACCACATCGCTTTTTGGTTCCTGTTCAACCTGCTGAACCTTTATGTTGTTTCTCATCCATTCAAGTATGATACCCGCATTTCCAATAGATGCCATGAGACCAAAACGGTTATCTATAAGGTGTCGTCCCGGAGTCAATTCTTTATCTGGCATAAAAAACAATTCATCTGTGGTAATGAGCAACACCCATGCAGTTCCACATGACAGAAGACAGTCGCTTTTATGATGGGCGCCAGCTCCTAGACAGGCGCAGTATTGGTCATGACCTCCAGCCACTACGGGGGTACCTTGAAGTATATTGAGATGTGCTGAAGATATCCTGTTTGTGCATCCACCACATGAGTTTGATTTAAGTACAACAGGCATATGTTCTTCACTGATATCTGACATCTCTAAGATGTCTTTATCCCAGGTGTTTAAAACTATATTGTAAAAACAGCTCATCTGTGCAGATGTAGGGTCTATAAAAAAACTGCCGGTCAGTTTATAGTTAAGATAATCGGCAACAAAAGACATACGGCCAAGATTTTTAGGCACAGAAGGCTCCTCTACCTGAATCCATTTCCATACAGCAGGTGGAGACCATCCTTTGAGATCATGGCCTGTTTTGTTATAAAAATAGTCGGATTTTTTCCCTTCTGACATGGTTTTTGCAGCTGATTCTCCTCTGTTATCAAGCCATGTGACAGCAGGCATTAATGGGCTTAAATCCTTTTTAAGAGGGACAAAAGTCCCTCCCTGACTACTGATTCCTATGGCTTCAATATCTTTTTTATCCCATTGGTAGATTTTATATAGTCTTTCTGTCGCCCTACATAGTGCTTCCCACCAGTTTTCTGCCTCCTGTTCTACCATTCCTGCACCCCGATAGTATATATTCGTAGGGTGGGAAGATGAAGCAATAAGTTCGGCTTTATTGTTATACAGGAAAGCCTTTGTATTAGTTGTCCCGCTATCAAACGAAAGAACCATTTTATATCCTTATCCCAATTTGTCTTCAAAGATATAGCGCCGTTGACTTCTTCATCGACTTCGTCAACATACTATCAGTATGCCTGCTGGCCGATTTCGTCGTCGCCTTGCTCTATCCTTAAATCCGAGCCGTTATCATACTTGCCTTCGCATTCATTTGAATGCGAATTCGTATTATATTTCTACTACATCTATGTTGTTTATATAACCGAAAAATTTTACCTTCCTTCTGATATCTCCTGAAGCAACAGCTAAGTGGTGTGTTCCTGCCTGCATACTGTATAAAGTCAGGAATTCTTCAACTGATTTATTACAGACAGAAAGCAAGAAGTGAGGGGTCACCATTTTTTTAAATGGCTTTCTATCAAGCACCTTCACAAGAGAAATAATGAGTTTTAGTTCTTTTTGTCCGCAAGCCGTAAGGTTTATCAATGTATATTCTCCTGGCATTATTGAAAATACAGGAACCGCTGTTGGCACACCATTACCAAGCACCATTTTGTTTAATACCATTCTTACAGGTTCATTTTTTCTTCTAATTCCAAGGTTAGATTCCCCCATATGTGTCATATATATGCGGGAGTTTTTGTAATCTGTTGTGAACATCTCTGCGAAGGTTGCTTGGTTATCAGACAACATCTGGGCAAGGAGAACAACAGTGGCTGAATATACATCTCCTTCTCCTCCATATCCCATCCCTTGGCTCATCAGCCGTGAGATACCCAAAAAAGGCATGGGCATATCATTATTCAAACCCTCAAAATTTATAGCCCATCCTGAGATGTTTTGTTTTTCAGACAAGTGTTTCAGGAAAAAAAAGGCTTTCAGAGAATCCGTCCTTGTTTTATGAGATATCTCCTGGGACCAATCCATACGGAAATCAAAATACCTCTTTATTTCTTGTGCTGAAGCATCAGGGAATTTTTCAAACAGGGATGTTTCTTTATCGGTTATTTCTAAGGTCTCAGTGCCGATTGCAGATTTTAACACTTCAGGGTTTATAGCAAAGTCTCCCATGTCAGGAAAAAGACTTCCGATTCTTCCGATACGTGCTTTTTTCAGCTGTGTGACTACCCGGCTAGCCATACACCAGTCACCTACCTCTGATAAGATTTTTTTATCCATACAGTGGCCCGTTATGAGAGAAAACTTTATTTTTTCTCGCAGTAAAACGCTTGCCAGGTCCTGGACACCATGCATCCCGTGGTTATCTGAAGAATCTTTAGGAGCGAAATTCTCATCAATAGTCTTCAGTTTCTGGGTATTCCATATAAGTAAAGGAATTTTTGACTTTTTTATGGAAGGCAGTATTGCTAAGCTTTGAGAATAGGAAAGCAGTACAAGTATTATCCCATCAGTTTTTGCTTTTGCGAATGAAGCAAAGGCTTGTGATACAGTTGCTCTGTTCCATGCGAGAGGATAATGAACTATATAAGCGCATTCGGAAAGGATATCTTTAAGTTCACCTGAAAAACCTTCAAGTTGTGACATCAAAGTCGGCAGTTTGTTTTTATATAACTCAAGGGTCAATCCTAAAAGACCTATCGTTGGTTTTTCCATTTTTTGTCTCTATTGTAAGACTGCTAAAAATTACTGTGTCGTTATCTGTATGATTTCAAGTCCAAACCTGCTTTTTATTTTAGCAATTTCTTGTTTATCTGCTTTTGAATCAGTTATTAGCCTTTTGAACATTTGTCTGCTGTCCAGCCTGCCGTAAGGAATAAGAGAAACCCTTCCTATCTTGGAAAAATCTGCAAGAATATTTAGCACAAGGGATTTTTCCATCACTGCTTCTTCTACTTTGGCTGTTATCGGGTCTGTTGTTGTTAGCCCTTCCCTTGCAGACAACCCGTCAACTCCAAGAAACGTCTGAGTAAAATTAAGATACCTTATTTCTTCTTTCGCAAACATTCCAGAAAAGTCCATCAGTTCATGCCGTAAAAATCCTCCAAGAACAAATACCTTTATCTTTTGATTATGTGAAAGTTCAGATACCACTGAAAAAGAATTCGTCACTACAACAAGTTTTTTATTACCTGCCCTGATAATCTTGCTCAACTCAAATATCGTTGTACCTGTATCCAGAAAAATTGTCTCGTTATCTTTTATCAGAGAGAATGCTTTTTTTGCAATTGCCTGTTTTTCTTTTATGTTTTTTTGAGATTTTGCTCCAAAGAAAAACTCTCCTGAAAAAGATGTTTCTTTTATAACAGCACCACCATATGTTCTCAAAAGGAAGTTTTCACATTCAAGTTCTTCAAAATACTTTCTAACAGTTACTTCCGAGACATGCAGGGTATTCACTATTTCAGATACAGAAATACACCCTTTTTTTGAGATAATGTCTTTTATTGCTTTTTTACGTTGTATGCTTGATATTCCCATATAATAATCGTACAACAGAAAAATAACAAAGTCAAATTTCATTTCTGTTGCTTTTGAAACGAAAGGTAATTCTTTGTTGACACAGAGAGGTATTGAGAGTAAAATTGTAATACGAATTTGCATTCAATATGTAAGTTCTCAGTTAACCCCGTTGTCATTGCGAGGATGCGCCCCCGGGGTTTGTCATCGCAGGGAATGTTTTTTATGACGTGGCAATCCGACGCTTTTTGTCGTTGCGAGCCGTCTTTCGACGTGGCAATCTCTCCGCCCCTCGCAATAACAACCCGGTGTTCAGTGAATATTTACGATAGTCTAAATGGAATATAGATAGGAAATACAGATTTTCAGGTGGAATATGTGAAAAACAAACATACAAAAACTGAAGATAGAAAAGTATATTTCACGTTAGCAGGTTTTATATTCCTTTTCATAGGACCGCTGATAATATACAAACCTGCCTATGATTATACAATTATCAAGAATATTGCAGGATACCTTTTTGTTATGTTGTTGTCTATGTGTTTTATCTTTCAGAAGAAGGAATTCAGTTTTAACGTTCGTGTATTTCCCATCTTTTTATCTTTTGCTGGCTGGATTCTTTTGTCGGCTTTCTATGCACCTTTTGGGCATGGTGCTGCAAAACAACTTGAAGAGTATATACTATATTTCCTTATTTTTGTATGTGCCTTAAATATCAAAATTGAAAAACAGTGGGTATATTTCTGGCTCTTGTCTGGTATTATCGCTTCCATTATTGCAATAGGACAGTATTTCGGAAGGCTAAAATATCCCATCTCTACATTTGGGAACCCGAATTTTTTTGCAGGCCACATTATGATGCTTGCAATATCTGTTTTTGCGCTTCTTTTTGCTGATGGAATTAAAAAAAACCAACGGTGGTTTCTCATACTTTTCCTTATAGTTTCTTTTTTTTCCATTGCCATAGTAAAGTCAAGGGCTGCTATTTTTGCCACTTTTTTTGGGATATCCACAGTAGTTTTTTTAATCAATAGGCAAGGGAAATGGATTAACAAATGGGGTGGGTATATCTTCCTTGTGGTACTTACGGCTGCCTTATTTCCACAAATACAGTATTGGTTTTCTACCAACGTAAGAGTATATCTCTGGCGTGGAACATTCCAGATGATAAAAAAAAATCCGATTACCGGCTGGGGGTTGGGTAATTTTGTTTTTTTCTATCCGTATTTCAGAATTAAGGAGTATTTTCTGCAGACTGAATCCACTCCAACAACAACCCATGCCCATAACGAATACTTACATCTCTGGTCAGAGACAGGGATTATAGGGCTTTTGTTATTTCTCTCGCTTGTCGGTATTTTAATCTTTTTACTGGTAAAGTCTATTAAAAATAAAAGCATTGAAAATGTATTTTTCTTTGGTGTTACAGGGGCCCTTTTGGCAACCCTTATTGACAATATTTTTTCTACCAACCTGAGAAATCCCTCTACGGCGATGTACTTCTGGTTTCTTATGGGACTGACCGCGGGAAAACTAAAGCAGGAACAAATTAGTTTTAATATTTCCAAAATCTTATGGTATTCTACATTATTTGCATCAATTATAATGGCTGTATTTACCTCTTTTTATAGAATATTACCTGAGGTTTATCTTAAAAGAGGTATATGGGCAAAGGAAGCAGGCAACACAAAAGAAGCCATAAGAAATTATCTTGTTGTGTCTTGTCTGAATCCATATCACTATATCTCAAGGTATAAACTTGCCTATGTGTATGGTGAAATAGGACAGATTGAAGAATCAAAAAAGGTCTACTTAGAAATACATCAGAAGATTTTCCCGCATTTTGCAAAACTTGACGCTAACCTTGGTACCCTCTATCTGAGACAGGGACTGTATAAAAAAGCACTTTACTATTATAAAACAGCAGAATGGTTCAATCCTTATGATATTGAAGTACTCTGCAGTATCGCGTCAATCTATTTTGTCTTTTATAAGGAT
>CAZYYF010000079.1:0-5841 GCA_964650875.1 uncultured bacterium | reverse complement strand
GTTTGGTATGCCTTATGAAAAGGTTCGGTTGATAGAAAAGTCCCTTGAATATAAGACAGGTGTTTTAGATAAAGACAACCAGGTATGGGTATCCGAGTTGAAGATACCTTTTGCCAGTATAGGACTTAATCCTCGTGATGTAAAACAGACGGGCTTCAACATAGGGGTATGGAAAAGAAGCGGATGGTTTGCGTGGGTAGCGACAGGCGCGACTGTCTGGCGGCTGGAAAATGCCGGCTATGTCACATTTGAGAAATAACCGATTAAATGGACCTTTCTCTGGTATTTGTCCTGGTGATTTTTGGAGTTATACTTGTTCTTGCAACTAAAATACAACTAGGCTCTGCCCTGTTGATAGGTACGGTATTGGTAGGTATTTTTTTCCGTATGAGCCCTGCGGTATTTGTCCACAGTATCTTGAGGGCATTGGTAGACCCAAGGACATTAAATCTGCTGGCTTCTATCTTTCTTATTCTTATCCTTAATGAAACCCTTAAAACCAGCGGACAGATGGAGGTTCTCGTTCAATCATCTATTAAACTTTTGCATGATGTCCGCCTAACAACATTTTTTCTTCCCACTCTTGTAGGTATGCTTCCTTTACCAGGAGGGGCTTATTTTTCTGCACCTATGGTAGATTCTATTCTTAAAAAAACAGATATCTCTCCGGAGAAAAAAATATTTGCAAACTACTGGTTCAGACATACAGGGGAATATATAAACCCCATATACCCCGGCATAGTTGCCACTGCAACTCTTACAGGTATAAATTTCAGGACAATAGTAAAGTCAAATATATGGCTTACGATTGTGGCAATTATCGTTGGTTCCCTTATTGTTTTTGGAAGAGGAGGAAAAAATTTTTCTTCCAGCACATCATCTCTTGATAGAGGTAACTTAAATGAAATAAAACTTTTCTTGAAAGGGACTTTCCCTATTGTGGCAATTTTTGTGATGGTTATATTTTTTGGCATAGATATCGTATTGTCTCTTATCATAGGGGTATGCTTTCTACTGTTAAGATGTCGGCTGTCCGGAAAAGAAATGGCTGGTGTTTTAAAGAAATCCGCTTCGCTACAAATGTTATGTATGATCTTAGGAATAGTATTTTTCCAACATGTTTTAAGCGACTGCGGAGCTGTAGAAAAAATTACGACATATCTTCAGAGCAGTGGCATAGGGTTACTTCCGGTTATAGCATTTGTACCTTTCTTAAGTGGGCTTGTAACAGGTCTTACGGTAGCTTTTGTAGGATTGAGTTTACCGCTCCTTCTACCATTACTATCTGAAATAACACCATGGAACATCATGTTTATTTTTGCCTGCGGGTTTGCAGGAGTTTTGCTTTCTCCTGTCCATTTATGCCTTGTACTTACTTGTGAGTATTTCAAGGTAAAAATTTTCCACATGTATAAATACCTTATACCAGCAACACTAACAGTAACAGCAACAGGATTGATTGGATATTTTATATCTTTGAAGTAAACTGACACTGGGTTAAAAAAGTGTATATAAAATATATATGCTAACACACCGGTACAAAGAATGACAATTGAAAGATTCAATGATGTCATTTTTCTTATAGTTCGGATAAAATTACAGCCGTGTTGATTCTTTCAAAAGACTTGATGGGATACCAAATACATGTGGTTTCTGAGAGTATGGATTTTTGTATACGAGCACCTTTGTTTTGTATGCCTGCTCAATGTTGGAATATGTGATAACATCGTCGGGAGGTCCTGCTGAAATTATATTTCCACCACCAAGCAAAAGAATCTTCGTGCAGTATTCAGAAGCAAGATTTAGGTCATGAAGTACAGATATAACAGTTATTCCTCTGGAAGTAAGTTCTTTTAACACATCCATTATTCTGTAACTATGAGCTATGTCAAGATGCGAGGTGGGTTCGTCCAGAAGAATCCAGGAGGTTTCCTGAATAACTACCTGTGCAAGAAAAACCCGCTGCTGTTCTCCTTCCGAAAGTTCCATCAGGTTTCGTTGTCGCAGGTTTTTTATATCAAATTCTACAAGAGCCGCCTCAATTATCTCTCTATCTTTATGCTCCAGTTTACCATATCGGCCGGTATAGGGAAACCTGCCCATAGATAAGAATTCTTCAACTGTATAAGGAAAATATATATCAAATCCTGAAGGAAGGTATGATATCTCTTTTGAAAGTTGGTTTTCAGGCATTCTTCTTATATCCGCTCCATCTATAAGAATTCTTCCCGAGGATGCTTTGAGTATTCCTATGATGAGCTTCACAAGAGTACTTTTGCCAGAACCATTTGGGCCTATTATACCAAAGAATTCTTTTTTCCCTATCTCTGTTGACAGATGAGTAATAACAGGTTTTTGGCCATAAGAAAAACTTATATCTTCTATTATTAACATATATTAGAATTCCCTTTGTTTGCTCCGTAAAAGTATTGCAAGAAAGAAAATACCTCCGAAAAATCCTGTTATCACACCTACAGGAATTTCGACAGGGTTTATCAAAGTTCTTGAGATAGTGTCGGTTAAAACGAGAAAACTGCCTCCAGCAATAAAATTTGCAGGTAGGTTTTTCCTATGGGTTGAACCGAAAAAAAATCTTGATATATGGGGAATAATAATGCCTACAAAACCTATAATTCCAGCAAGACTGACACAGAATCCGACAATGATACAACAAAGTATAAAAGATATCCTTTTTTCTCTTTCTATATTTATTCCCAGTGAAACAGCTTTTTCATCACCTATGCTTATAATGTCGTAAATACTACCTGATGAGAAAAGATATATGGATATGAGAAATATAATTACAGTAGCAGGAAATAAAAATTTTGCCGGGAAGTATGAAATATTCCCGATAAGCCACAGTAAAGTAGATTGAAACCTATCGTTTTTCATCACTGCTAAGATAAATAGAACAAACGAAGAAAACAGAAAATTTAGGGCAACTCCGAGCAATATCAAGGTGGTGTTTGAAAACCGTTTTTGGGAAGATACAAGAAGGATGATAGATACGCTTGCTATTGCTCCGAGAAATGCAAAATAAGGAATAACTGTTATTTGCCCAAGAAGCATCCCGACACATATACCCAGAGATGCCCCTCCTGAAATACCCAGAGTATAGCTTTCTGCAAGGGGGTTTCTAAGAACTGCCTGTAATACTGCCCCTGTAACCGAAAGTCCCGCTCCAACGATAAACCCTGCAATAACTCTCGGCATCCGTATCCTGAATAATATAAGCCTGTCAATTTCAGAAAGCGACAAAAGTCTTGAAATACCAAATGTTTCTGTTCCCATACATATAGATGTAAATATGGAGATGATGAAGAAGCAAACTAATAGTACATATTTAGTTTTCAGCGACATTTTTCTCCTTTGAATGAAGCAGGCCATAGAGGATTTTAACCGCGCTGATAAAGCTTTCAGGTGTGGGACTTCCTATGACGGTATCGTCTATTTCAAATATATTGCCCTTTTTTACGGCTTCTATCTCAGGAATTCTTTTGCCAAAAAAATCCACGTCTTTCTCCATACTTGTTGAGATAATAACATCAGGGTTCCTTTTTACCACTTCTTCTAAACTGCATGCAAACCATTTTTTCTCTACATCCTGAAAGATGTTGGTTCCGCCAGCAAGAAAAATCATTTCGTTTATATATGTATTTCTACCTGTTGTGATAAGCGGTTTAAATCCCAGGATGAAAAAAACCTTTTTACTTTCTTCTCTTCCAGCAGTTTCTTTTATTTTTTCAAGAACTTTTTTTTCTTTTGTCAGGATACTCACAGCTTTTTTCTCCTCTCCTAATGTTTTACCAAGAACAGTAAAGTTTTTGCAGATGTCGTCAAAAGAATGGAGTTCATCCAATACGAGAGTTTTTATACCCAGTTGCTGGATACTGCGCAGGGAGTCCTGTCTGTTACCTTCTTTAGAAGCTATGACTATATCAGGTTTCAGGGTAACTATTTTTTCAATATTAGGTTCTATAAGTGTTCCTATGATTTCTTTTCCTTCTCTTTTTTCTATCATCTCATGTATTGTCAAACCTACGATGTTTTTCCCAAAACCAAGCAAGTATAAGTTCTCTGTAACATAAGGGCTAAGAGAGACTATTCTGATACTGTTTTCATCCACAATAGGAGAAATAGAATTTCTTCTTTTTATCAGGTTCAAGACTACTGTTAAAAAGAAAACTATACAAATACCTGCAATAGTAACCTTTTTTATCAACTGAAAATCTCCCTTTTATTTTATCCCTTCCTATAGCCGTGATTGCCACGCTTAATACACTGGCAATAACCACTATGGAATATTGCAAAATGATAACCCGGGACGCATTCACAATGGCATTATGATTGTATTTGTAGCGGTCGCATTTATACAATAATTGTAACGATATCCCATAAATAGTACCAACAATTTGTGTGTGCAATCCAACCTTATAGGTTTATGGTTCCACACCTATGCGCCCAGCAGGAAATATTTACCGCCACAGGTAAACCTGCTATATGGGTGGGAAATGTTTCTATCCTTACATCAAGAGCAGTCGTTTTGCCTCCAAATCCACCGGCTCCTATGTTCAGGGCATTAATTTTTCTCAGGATTTCAGATTCCCACAACCTGTATGGGGAATCTTTTCCCATATTACACAGAGCAAGCTTAGAAAGAATAGCGGATTTTTCAAACGAACCTCCTATACCAACTCCGACAAAAATAGGTGGACATGGCAGAGAACCTGCTTTTTTTACTACATTAACAACAAACCTTTCAACCACTTTTTTCCCTGCTGTTGGACTTAACATTTTTAAGGCAGACGTGTTTTCTGAACCAAACCCTTTTACAAGAAGGGTTATCTCAAACTCGCCTTTTTGCCCGGCTAACAGATGTATTGTAGCGGGAGTATTGTCTTTGGTATTTTCTCTGCTGATGGGCTCAACGATGGAGCTACGTAGATATCCTTTACTACTGCCGATTCTCAAACCTGCATTGATAACATCTTCAATATTGTTATAACATCCTGTGTCAACAATAACATCGCTTCCCTGTCTGACAAAAAATACTGCAAGTCCTGTATCCTGACATACAGGCACCTTCTGTTTTTCTGCCAAATCAATATTCTCTAATATGATGCCAAGATATTTTTTACTCAAAGGAATATTTTCAATAGACAGGCTTTCTTTTATTTTCTTTTTTACTTCCTGCTGTATAACATGGTTTGTTTTAACAACCAAATCTGATACCTGTTCAATGATTGTTTGATAGGATATCTTTTTCATCTCCCCACCATATCTTGTTAAGACCTGTGTGATAATTCAATGTAATGTTCATATAGAAATTTATGCTGCTGAGTATGTCCATTGGAATCTTTTTTATCATGCCTATTTTTAGAAAATCTGTTTTTTTCAGATGTTTCATAACAGTTATGACATTAGGAGATATCCTAACAGGATCTATGTCTTTTCTGCGGCAGTTCGCACAAACAAGCCCACCACTCTTTCCGCTAAACAGGTAGGTCCTATCCTGCTGGCCACATATAATACACCTATTAAGTTCAACCCCATAACCGAGTATTTCCACCAGTTTTATCTTGAAGCCTACAAAAAGTATTTCTGGAGTATCAAGTAAGGAAAGCAGGCGCCCTGCGTCTTTTAATAGGAGAAAAAGTTTTTCTTCTTTTTCTCTTTCAGGAGTAAAAAGATTAACAAGGTTAAGCATAATATACCATACAACAAGGTTTTTTCTTTTCTGTATGTCATGCGCATTTACTAAAACAGGAGAACTTAAAAGTCCCAGCTCAGAACGTCGCATATAATAAAAACCGTATATCAATGAACCAGGCGTAAAGGTAA
>CAZYYF010000078.1:0-5871 GCA_964650875.1 uncultured bacterium | reverse complement strand
GGGGTTCTCATACGAATCCGCATTCAAAACTATAATGAATGCGAATTTGTATGATATTAAAGGTTGCGGTCGAGACTACGGTACTGTATGGCTTCGGCAAGGTGGTGAGGCTGTATAGACTCTACTCCTTCAAGGTCCGCTACCGTTCTGGCAACTTTTCGTATCTTGTCGTATGCCCTTGCCGAAAGCATGAGAGCATCCAGCGCGCCCCTGACAAGCATACGGCATTCATCATTGAGGGCACAATACTTTTTTAACTGAGCAGTATTCATATGACCGTTGAAAAACACCCCACTATCTTCAAACCTTTTCTTCTGTATATTCCTTGCCGATTCCACTCTCTGCCGAATGGTTTTTGAAGGTTCTTCTTCTTGCTCTTTCATCAGTAGGGCAACAGGCAGGCTGGATACATCTACGTGGATGTCTATCCTGTCAAGTAAGGGGCCTGATATTTTCCTGCGGTAGTTGAGCATCTGTCCAAGTGTGCATCGACACTGTCTGGCGCTATCTCCGTACCATCCGCAGGGACAGGGGTTCATAGAACCTACAAGAAGGAACCTGCTGGGAAATGTCAGTCGTCCCTTTGCTCGGGCAATGTTGACCTGCCCATCTTCCATCGGTTGTCTGAGCACCTCAAGGACATCCCTATGAAACTCAGGCAGTTCATCAAGAAAAAGTACTCCGTTATGGGCAAGACTTACCTCTCCAGGTTTAGGGATTGTCCCACCGCCTATGAGGGCTATATTTGATATCGTATGGTGGGGACTGCGGAAAGGTCTTTCTGTGACGAGTCCTTCTTTCAGTATCCCTGCCACACTATGTATTTTTGTTATCTCCAGGGCCTCGGTAAGAGTTAGTGAGGGCAGTATGGAAGGTATTCTTGAAGCAAGCATGGTCTTGCCGGAACCAGGTGAACCAACCATCAGTATATTATGTCCTCCTGCAACTGCTACCTCAAGTGCCCTTTTGGCATAAGCCTGTCCCTTTACATCCTTGAAATCCACGCTATACATAGATTTTGAGGTAAATAGATGTTCTATGTTGCAGGCGACTGGTTGTATATCTATCTTGCCTGTTAGAAATTCAACACAATCCCTGAGATTCTTCACAGGGTAGACTTCTATATTACTTATAAGAGATGCTTCCATGCTATTTTCCACTGGCACGATGAGTTTTTTTCTACTGGTTTTAGCAAGTTCCATGGACATAGGAAGGATTCCTTTCACAGCTCTTATGGAACCGTCAAGGGCAAGTTCTCCTACGAAGGAAAATTCCTCAATGGCAGTTGCAGGGATGTTTTTTGTTGCTACGAGGATGCCGATAGCAATAGGAAGGTCAAAGTAAGGTCCTTCTTTTTTTGTATCTGCTGGTGCAAGGTTTATGACCACTTTTCTGTTTGAAGGAAAGTCAAATCCGGAGTTTTTTATCGCGGGTTTTATCCTATCTTTACTCTCTTTTACTGCCTGGTCTGGCAGACCAACTACCGAGATATAGGGGTAACCATAGCTGATGTCCACCTCTACTTCTACCATGTAGCCATCTAACCCCCATACTGTAAGAGACTTAACTTTTGCCAGCATTTTATTCTCCCTTGCCTGTTCATAAATAGGTAAAACAGCACATTGTAAGCCTTCTTTGAAAGTAAAGGTGATTACTGGTTCTTCAAAGAGTAACAAGTTCGTAGTTGTTAGTACCCAGACCTATTTTTTCTGCATAATCAAGCTGGAAATATGGATAATTACCAGGCCGTATGTGTGAAAATTTCTCAATTCCTTTTCCAATAGCACCTGTTGCCGTTTGCGCAATCATGTCTACGCAAGCCCTGTCTATCGCTACCGGATCTTTTGAAAACAGTACTCCTATATCAGGTGCGATTTTTTCTCCCGGATTCGTTTCACAGTCACACAGAGGAGTTATATTTATCAGGAAGTTGACACAGTAAAACCGGTTGCCAAAAAGGTTTCTTACACAGTTGCCATATTCAGCAATTTTTTCCTGGAATTCTCGCGGAGATACACTGCTCCACGGGATTTTTATAGCATCCTGGGGACAGGTATGGACACACTGGGCACACCCGAAACATTTCCTCTCGTCTATTATGGCAATTTTTTGTACCATGGATATTGCCTGAGCCGGACAGTTTTCTGCGCAGAGACCACAACCGACGCATCTTGCTGTTTTAATCTTAGGATTTATCCTGGCATGCATTGCAAACTTCCCTTTCCGCGAAGCACATCCCATACCAAGGTTTTTTATTGTGCCACCTATGGCTGCAAGTCCATGTCCCTTAAAATGTGTCATGGCAATCATCCCATCTATTTCAGTATACTGTCTTGCTATGAAAAATTCCCGGTAATAATTGCTTTTTGCTTTTATAGCCGTCTCATCATCACCTTTGTCTCCTCCTGCTATAATTACGGGTACACCCAGCTTGTCATACCCATTCTTGGAGACTACCTGTAGATGTGTAGCAGTAGTTGCTCTATCATCTCGGTAAAGCACATTGGTATCTGTAACAAAAGGGGCGCAGCCTTTCTGGACAAGCATGTTGATAATGCCGCAAAGGTATCGGCAGGGAATTGTGTTTTCGTGTGTCATGCTTCCGAAATGAAGTTTAAGTGCGACTTTCTGGTTTTTCCCAAATGGATTGAAAATACCGGTTTGGGATATTAATGTATCCAACTCTTCAATACGGTTTATAGGCAGAAAAAATACTTTGCTTTTCATTATTATTCCTTTTCTTGTTTTCCACCGTAATATTATAGCCTTTAAGCAGGCAGTTGAAAAAAAGGAAGCAATATTAAAATGCTGCCACTGTTCCTGAAGAAGTGGATATATATAGCTAATACGCCTCCTTGGTTCTGGAAATTTTCATTAACTAAAAATCTCCTTTTTTCAAGAACGAGGATGAAATTTCTTGTAGATTTCCTTTACATGTTTCCTGCTTATGTGTGTATATATTTCTGTTGTTGCTAATGTTTTGTGTCCAAGGAGTTCCTGTACTATCCTTAAATCAAGTCCTCTTTCAAGCAGGTGTGTAGCAAAAGAATGTCTATAAGTATGAGGGGATACATTTTTTTCTACACAACTTGTTTTCTTTATGATTTTCCATATACTCTGCCTTGAAATTTTTTCTCCCCTGTTGTTTATGAATAGATAGGAAGATACTCCTGCCTTTTTTTTTGCGCTCCTTTCTTTAAGATATTTTTTTATTGCTTCCAGAGAATTTTTGTTTAAAAAGGCAATTCTTTCCCTACCTCCTTTCCCTCTTATTCTTAAGGAAT
Source organism: uncultured bacterium (assembly GCA_964650875.1). Lineage (GTDB taxonomy): Bacteria > Ratteibacteria > UBA8468 > B48-G9 > JAFGKM01 > JALNXB01. The sequence continues at coordinate 2,587 of CAZYYF010000078.1, read as the reverse complement.
TGTTTTCAAAAGAAATGTCTTCAATCTTTATTCCAGTTATTTCCGATACTCTCAAACCTGCTCCATACAGAAGTTCAATTATTGCTATATCACGGATTTTAATATCTTTGGAAGATGCCGAGTTGATTATATTGGTTATCTCCTGGATGCTTAATACATTAGGTAGTGGTCTTTCGATTTTTGGGGATTCTATCAGCAAAGAAGAGTTTTTTATAAGATTGTGACACAGCAGGAATTTGTAGAAATTTCTTATTGAGGAAAGTATTCTTACGATGGTTGAAGATGAAAGGTCAATTTTTTTCAGGAAGAGAATGAAACTGGTTATTGAATCATCTTTCATCCTGTTGAATGAGTACCCTTTTTCAGATAAAAACTTCCTGAACTTTTCAAGGTCCCTTGTATAAGCCTCAATCGTATTTTTTGAAAGGTTTCTTTCAACCTGGATGTGCTGCAAAAAAAGGTTTATATAACCTTCTATATCTTGTTTTTTTTTCATTATGAGTTTTCAGTGCCCTTTTTTATGATTTTTTCCAGTTCGTCTTCATCTATAATCCGGACATGGAGTCGTTCAGCTTTCTGTAATTTTGAGCCGGGGTTCTCACCAGCGATAAGATAATCTGTTTTGCCTGATAAAGCACTTGATACCTTTCCGCCATATTTAGTAAGTAATTCTGTTATGCCGGTTCTGGTATAATTTTTCAACGTGCCTGTTATGACAAATGTAAGCCCTTCTAATGGTTTGTTTGCATGAGATATATTTTTCTGCTGAACGGTATTTACTCCAGATTTTTTGAGTTTCTCTATCACATACATATTTTCTTCTACTTTGAAAAATCCTACGATGCTTTCAGCCATTACAGGGCCTATTTCGTATATTGAAGAAAGTATTTCTATGTTGGATTGTGCCAGCGCATCAAGAGACTGAAATTTCTCAGCAAGGATTTCACTTGCGTGTATTCCTATATGTCGTATACCGAGGGCGAATATGAGCCGTGACAATGGCCGGTTTTTACTTTGTTCTATGCTGTTAAGAAGATTTCTGGCTGATTTTTCAGCCATGCCTTCCAGTTCTAATAGATGTTCGTATTTAAGGTAGTATATGTCTCCGTAATCTGATAAAAGTCCCTTATCTACAAATATGTTTACCCATTGTTGTCCGAGTCCATTGATATCCATGGCTGTTCTTGAAGCAAAGTGTAGAATTCTTTCTTTTATCTGAGCAGGGCATCGTATATTAGGGCATCGTATTGCTACTTCTTTTGCATCCCTTATAACCCGGCTTTTACACACAGGGCAAACTTCAGGTACTAAAATATCCCTTTCGGCTCCGGTTCTCGTTTCAGGGATATTTTTAATTATTTTCGGGATGATTTCTCCGCCTTTTTCAATCAGGACACTATCGCCTATCTTGAGAGAAAGCCTTTTTACTTCATCAAAATTGTGTAAGGTTGCCCGTGAAATGGTTGTACCTCCCAATTCCACAGGACTCAGTAAAGCGACAGGAGTAAGTATTCCAGTTCTACCAACCTGAACTATCACATCTTTGAGTATCGTTGTAATCTGCTCAGCAGGAAATTTGTAAGCAACCGCCCATCGTGGAGATTTGGATGTCGCACCAAGTCTCTTTTGTAGGTGAAGCGAGTTGACTTTTATGACCATGCCGTCAATATTATAAGGTAGCATGTGTCTTTTATCTTTCCATATGTTGCAGCACTCAATAGCTTCCGTAATGTTTTTTGCCAGTGTATTATGAGGGTTTACAGGAAACCCGAGAGTTTTTAGTGAACCGAGCATTTCCCAGTGGGTAGAGTACTCTTCTTCTGCAAAACACTGGTAAATAAATATCTGGAGGTTTCTCTGGGCAACTGTTGTTGCATCAAGACTTTTTAATGAGCCTGCTGTAGCATTTCTTGGATTTGCAAAAAGAGGCTGCCCAGTCTTTTTCCTTTCTTTATTAAGTCTTATGAAATCATCCTTTCTCATATATACTTCACCTCTCACCTCAATAAAATTTCTGTAATCAATAACAAGAGGCAAGGTTTTGATTGTTTTTATATTTTCGGTTATGTCATCACCTATCTGTCCATCGCCCCTGCTTGCTCCTCTTTCAAGTCTTCCGTTTCTGTAAATAAGCGAAACAGCTACACCGTCATATTTCAATTCTACAACATAGTCTATGTCAGAAATTCCTGTTGCCTTTTTTACCCTGCTGTCAAAGGAGATAAGTTCCTCTGCCGAATAGGTATTCTCTATGCTTAACATGGGGATCTTGTGTTCTACGGGTGAAAAACCTTTTTGAGGTTTGCCTCCAACCTTTCGTATAGGAGAGTTTTCTTTTTGCAGGGAAGGATATTTGGATTCCAATTCAGCAAGTTCTCTATATAACCTATCGTACTCAACATCGCTGATAATGGGATTATTTTCAACATAATACATATAATTATGATAATTTATAAGTTTTACAAGTTCTTCTATTCTTTCTTCTACATTTTTTTCCATAGGGTTTCCTTGCTAAAATTATATCAGTTTTGGTCAAAAATGAGAAAAATTGATAAAAATTATATTATAGATTACAATTTTCTATAGG
>CAZYYF010000077.1:0-6057 GCA_964650875.1 uncultured bacterium | reverse complement strand
TATCCTGCAACTGGACAATCTTTCTTTTAAGACTGGATTAAGAAAATTGTATATGTTTTTGAGGTTTTGTTTGATTTTTTTATTTATGCTATTACATTCCAGTATGCGGTGATAAGGTGTCTTTGCTTTATCATATTGTTTCTTTACTTTACTACCTATCCGTATCTTTTCTCTATACTTCATCTGTGGCTGGAAAAAGTTAATATAAAGCCACAGTTTTGTGTAAAGCAAGTTCATCAGTTCTACCTCTTCCTTTGTCTCATATCTTAAATAGCCCACTGTTTTCCTTACCACTGACCAGTTCTTCTGTTCTACATAACAACTATCATTCTTCTTATATGGCCGTGCCCTGGTAAAGGTTATCTTGTTGCTCTCACAATATCTCTGTAGATGGCTGTTTATAAATTCACTCCCATTGTCTGGATCAATTCCTAACACTGGAAATCTCTCCTTTAATGTATCTATCCCAGAAAATACATAATGCTGTGATTTATTTTCTACTGCTATGGTCTCTGTACATCCAGTAAATACATCTGTTATATCCAATGTCTGTGCAAATATACCCCTCTCTACTCCACCATTATGGTCCACCAAATCTATCTATACAAATCCAGGTGCCTTCTCATCCCACTCGGAAAATGTCTTGATAGGTATCTGGTTCTTAATCAACCTGATATCTCTACTAATCACGACCATTACCTCTATGAGTTCTATAAGAGAGCCAAAAGAGGGCTTAAAGATGTATTTCCGGTTTTACAACGAAGAACGGTTTCACATCTCATTGAATAAAAAAACTCCTGCGGCGGTTTATTACGGAGGGAAAATTTGACAGGAGAAAAAGGAGGTGGTTTAATATTGCTGTCGGCGAAAAAAATGCCGGCGGCCTAAAAGATTTTTGTAAATATTACCCAACCACGTCATTGCAAGCCGTCTTTCGGCGTGGCAATCCGACCTCCTTTGTCGGATTGCGGAGCCTGCCCATCGGTGGTCATTGCGAGAAGCGACACAGCGACGAAGAAATCAAGGTTGAGATTGCCACGTCATAAAAAACATTCCTCGCAATGACAAACGAGGGGGCTCATCCCTCGCAATGACAACACGGTGTTCAGTGAATATTTACACAACACCTTTTACTGAATATTTACGATGAAACCATATAGATTGTTAGTCTGGATTGTGGTATTTTTTTCTGCGCTTTGCATACTGGCAGAAAACCTGCAGGCATCTTCTAATCTCACAACTTTTATTGAGAGGGGGGGCAATGGTTCAAAAGAGGATACCTTTTGTTTTGCTGTTATTGGAGATAGTCAACCACGAGGTACATTTGGGCAGCCTTCTGTCTTGAAAAAAATTATAGACGAAGTTAATGATACAGATATCGCATTTGTTATACATCTTGGAGACAGAATACAGGGAAGCAAAGATGCTGAAATCGTAAAAAAACAGTATGAAGAATTTTTCGCAGTTATCGCGGGACTGAAAATCAAAATCTACTATGTCGCTGGTAACCACGACATAAAAAAAATGAGAACAAACGAACAGATATACAATCAGTTGTTTGGACAACCTTACTACTCTTTTTCTTACAAAAACTCTTTTTTCATCGTTTTGGACACCGAGGTTGTAGGTCAGGAGGCAAGTATAGAGGGTAGCCAGATACAGTGGCTTAAAAATGAACTTGAAAAATCAAAAAAATACAGTAATGTCTTTGTATTTATGCACAGACCCCTGTTCTCGGTGCTTTTCCCTCAAAAAAACCACCTACACTTCATCTCGCAAAAACACAGGGATAATCTGGTTGCCATTTTCAGGCAATATGGAGTTACTACTGTTTTTGCTGGACACGAACATCTGTATCATAGCGGACAGTGGGACGAATTACACCAGGTTATCTCCGGGGGTGCAGGAGCACCTTTCCATTTCTATCCTTCAGGTAACTTTTACCACTACATAAAAGTTACCGTAGATAAACGGCAGATAACAATAAAAGCCATACCTGTAGGAGAAAATCACTGATTTTTATCCCTGTATTTTGTCATCCTGAATTCATTTTCAGTAGCCAGGTTTCATTTGATAAGCAACCCCATAGCTTCAAGATGGGGTGTATGGGGGAAAAAATCTGCAGAGTAAAGTTTTGTAAGCCGATAGCCTTCTTGTTGTATCTTGCTGATATCACGCGCAAATGCAGCAGGATTGCAGGAAACATAGATGATTGAACCTACTTTCAGAGATAAGATATTTTTCAATGCCTGAGGGGTTATTCCTGCCCTTGGAGGATCTACAATAAGGGTATCGTATTCTTTCAACAAAAGGTTGTTTAAGACAGCCTCCACGGGGCTGGTGTGAAAAAGACAGTTTTCTATTCCATTGAGTCTGCAGTTTTCCAGGGCGTTATGAATGTTAGCAGGTTCAATATCAACACCTTCAACACTTTCCACAGTATTTGAAATAAAAGTCTCAATAGCACCTGAACCACAGTAAAGACCTAAAACCTTTTTAGCATTAAGGGCTATTAGGTTGTCTTTTATCTTGCAATAGAGTGCCTCAGCTGCCTTTGTATTAGACTGGAAAAAGGTTGACGGATAGATTTTATACCTCAGAGTCTCCATTTTCTCTTCAATAAAGGTATTGCCTAACAGATGGTTTTTTTTCTCAAAAGAAACCACATCAGCAACACGGTCGTTTTCTACCCACCATAGACTTTTTATATCCTCTGTAGAAAGAGATTCTACTAATCCCGTAAGATTGAAAGAAGGACTGCTTCTGGTAACTAATATAACCATAATTTGGCCTGTATATTTACCTTCTCTTATAACAAGGTGTCGGAAAAACCCCTCTTTTGTATAAGGATTATAGGCATCTCTGCCGATCTGTCTGGCAAATTGCCTGACGATAGGAAAAATTCTTTCTACTGCTTTACTGAATATAGGGCATCCGTCAAGAGGTACGATTCTATCCTGGTATTTGTTAAACGGAATCTTACGTTGTCTCATACCGATAACGAGCTGGTTTTTATCTGTACCAAAGGCAAATTCCATCTTATTTCTGTAAAAATACTTATCCGGAGACGGTATGATAGGATATCTTTCAATTACCTGTGTATTGATTCCACCGAGCTTCTGTAAGGTTGTCAGAAGGTACCTTTCTTTAAGTTCAATCTGTTTTTCATACACAGTATCCTGAAAAGCGCACCCACCACATCTGCCGAATTGAATGCACTCTGGTTGGATCCTGAAAGGTGACTTTGCGGTTATAAAAGTGGCTTCTGCATATGAAAAGTTCTTTGATTCTTTTACTATCCGTGCCTTGATTTTATCTCCGTATACTGCCCCTGAAACAAAAACCACCTTATTGTCTACTTTGCCGACCGTCCAGTTGTTTGGAAACACTATATCAAAAATTTCAGTCTCAAACTCCGGCAGAAAGAACTTCTCAAGCAGTTTTTTTGTTTTTTTAACAGGAAGACCTACAACATTGTCGTAATTCCCATATATCTTTTTAACAAAGGTGTCGTTTTGTCTCTGGATAGCGTATGCTCCTGCCTTATCTTCATAATCTGCCTGTGCAAGGTAGTTTTCTATCTCTTGCTCCTGAAGACAACTAAACTGCACATAGGTCAGTTCATAGTCTGTCAGAAGCCTTTCCTGGTCTTTTCTATAGACTGCGATTCCTGTTATAACCTTATGCCGACGACCTGAAAGGAGTATGAGGATCTCTTTTGCCTCATTGTAACTCTTGGGTTTTCCTATTATCCTGCCATCAAGAGAAACAACCGTATCTGCTGCTATAACTACAGCCGTAGGGTGTTTTTCACCAACATCTCTGGCTTTTAACACAGCTGCCTGTATGGCAAAAAGGACAGGGTCATTTTCCTTAATATCTTCTTCATTTACTTGAGAATGCACAACAGTAAAATCCTGTGTTATCTTTTTCAAAAGCTCTTTCCGTCTCGGAGATTGTGAGGCAAGTATGATTTCCATTGTAAAATGGTAAATATTCCCTCAACCACGTTATTGAGATTGCCACGTCATAAAAAACATTCCTCGCAATGACAACACGGTGTTCAGTGAATATTTACGTAAAATGTTCTTCTCTAAAACTATATTTTTCTTGTACCTGTATTCTGTACAACAATTATTTTATCCTGCTTAAGTCTATTGTTGATATCCATAAGCATGTTTTTTGCAATTTTAAATTCATCCATATATTTTTCTGGAATACGCTCAGCCGGTGGCATTTTCAGGGTAAGGAAGTTGATAAACTTTCCGTTTTTCTGTAAACGGAAGTCAAGATGTGGACCTGTGGCAGTACCTGTAGAACCAACATACCCTATAACCTGGCCTTTGCTCACATGTGAGCCCTTTGAAACACCTTTTGCTATCCCGGAAAGATGCCCATACCACGAATTGTAACTGTTTGGATGTTTTACTACCACTGTTATTCCCAAACCGTCTGTCCTTCTACCTGCCGCTGTGATGATGCCGTCGCCTATAGAAGAAACAGGGGTTCCTGTTGGTGCAGCATAATCAATTCCGAGATGCTGACGGTATATCTTTAAGATAGGATGGAACCTTTTGTGCGTGAAATATGAAGATATCCTCCTATAGTTAAGTGGTGCTTTCAAAAATACATCTTCAACGTTTTGTCCTTGTTCATCGTAATAGCCTATTTTCCCATCAGGGGTTTCAAAATAAAATGCATAAAGGGTTTCGTCACCACTGGTATAGGAAGCAGCTGCTATTCTTTCATCCTTCAGAACATTTCCTTTTTTATCAATATAAGATCCCCATACAACACTAAATATGTCATCTTTCCTGCACTCAGTAAAAAAATCTATTTGGGAGGCAAAGATTTCAGCAAACTGGATAATCAGTTCCGGGTTAACTCCTGCAAAAGACATACTTTCATAAAGAGATCTTGTTATCCTACCTTTTATGCCTCTCATAGTCTTCTGCGATTCTATCTTTTCGGCAGAAGAAATATACGCCTTATTTTGCCTATCGGTTGCCACCACATAAAAATCCATAGACCCGTTATAATATATAAACTTTAGAAAATTGTCTTGCTGGTCACGATAAATCTCCCACCTATCTCCTATATTACACCTACGCACATTAAATACCTTTTTTAGTTCGCGTATGATTGAATAGACTTCTTCCTGTCTAATGTTATGTTCAATAAGTATGTTGTTAAGAGTTTCCCCTTCAGAAAGATATCCCTCAAGAACAGTAACACTGTTTTTTTTAATTCCTTGAGAGGTGTTTTTTGATTTTATTGTAACAATTATGAAAGGAAACAAAACGAGCATTATCAGGATACTGATGAATATAACTTTTCTTTTCAGGGTCAAAAGTTCACCTCTCTTTGGATATCAAACGGGCAAAACTAATATTTTTTGCCGAGAAGCACCGATACAAAACAGGCACAGGCAGACCCCCTGCCTATTGCCCCTATATGCTCAAAGGTTTTGGCTTTTAGTCCTATATTGCCCGCATCTATATTCATTACTTCGGAAAGGTTTTTTCTCATCGCTTCAAAGAACGGTAGTAGTTTTGGTTCTTCGCATATAAGAATAACATCCATATTTTTTATTGTATATCTTTCTGCTTCCATTAGAGACAACACCTTTTTGATAATCTCAACACTTGCCAGTCCTTTAAGGTTTTTATCCATATCCGGAAAATAATATCCTATGTCCTGTTTTCCCATGGCTCCAAGTATAGCATCACTAATGGAATGCAGAAGGACATCGCCATCGCTATGACCGAGAAGTCCCTTTGCAAAAGGAATCTCAATACCGCCTAACATAAACCTTCTGCCTTTTTCAAACCTGTGGATGTCAAAACCTATTCCCGTTTTCATAAATATATATTATAATTCCCATACCTTGAAAAGGCAAAAATTTTTGCAATATATCCCAAAAACTGGATATCCTTATATCTCGGTTGAAAGATCAGTAGTGTCCAAAGAAAATTCTGGCAAATCAGAACAAAGTTACTCATAGCAAGGATCTGGTAAACCTTTCAACCTTCTGGAGACTTAAATTCTCGGTGGTCA
>CAZYYF010000076.1:0-6061 GCA_964650875.1 uncultured bacterium | reverse complement strand
ATTTCGCCTGGTGCAAAATCTTGCCCGTTGACAAAAATTTATTTTAAGGTAATATATCTCTATATAATGGAAAATACCCAGAACAAAATAAAGGAATTTATCCCTCTTTTAACAATTTAATAAGAGGAGGAAACATGATACAGATAGTTTTGACTCCATCAGCAGGAAAGAGATTAATAGGAAAAGCAGTTGCACAACATCCATCTATTAAGGCAGCGCTTAAATCAGGGATTCTTACAATCGTTGCAGGAACAACAAATGGCTATGTTGCCGAGGAGATTTTAGGTTCAATCGGTCAAGCCGATGGGTTTTCAAAAGAATCTTTTTTCAGAGGGGTAACAATGCCTCTTTCTATGTCGGTGAACCAAAAGGAGAACTCTGCCGGAGGCAAGGCTTTTCCTGGCGATGTTGTTATTGTAAATGGTAAGTGGCAAAGAGGCAGAACTATCTTTGATGTGGTAGATGAAATGAAAGAAGGAGATGTTATACTTAAAGGTGCAAATGCGCTGGATTTACACAACCGAACAGCAGCTGTCCTGGTAGAACATCCCGAGGGAGGCACTATTATTGCATCTCTACGGGCAGCTGTGGGTAAAAGGGTTAGGCTTATAATTCCAGTTGGCCTTGAAAAAAGAGTTTTTTGCCCACTGAATGAACTTGCTTTGAAAATAAATGCTCCGGGATCAACAGGTCTCAGATTGCTTCCAGTATATGGTGAGATTATTACAGAAATCCAGGCAATATCGATTCTATCAGGGGCATGCGCGGAGATTTTTGCAGCAGGGGGTATATGTGGGGCGGAAGGTGCCGTATGGATTGCAGTCAGTGGAAATTGTGAACAAGAACAAAAGATGAAAGAAATCGCTGACGCTATTGCCAAAGAACCGCGATTCTGCATTTGACATAAATACAGCAATTACTCACAGTAAATGTTTTTGAGCACTTTAACAGAACAATCTCCTATCCGTTTCAAAGAATCTGGAGCAAGACATGACCAGTTTGCTGTTTCGGTTTCATATCCACCGTTGATAAATGCCTGCTCGGTTGGAATGTATCCTGCAGAATCGTTTGTCATGTGTGCACAAAATGTAAAAAGTGCTGGAGAGTTAAGTTTAATCCTTAACTGTTCTTCCACAAAAGGCTCTCCTGGTACACCAACAATAGCTATATCTCCTATCCGTATTACCTGTACTGGACACTCATACAACAATGACTTCTTGAACCGTTGTGCCATATCAATCCTTGAATGGGCATATACCCAATCCCACTGGATGCTTATTTTATTCTTATCTGTCCAGATAGGTGAAGGATTTTCAGCAAGGAATTTCTGTGCTTGGGCTATAATGGTGTTGTCAAGTTTTCTTTTATTAAGTTTCAAAGTTTCTAAAGAAAAATCAAGTATCCCTTTTTCCATAGGACGCATGTTTTGAATAATTACTTTTTGTGTAGTTTCTGTAAGTTTCGCTCCTATCTCTATATAATTATCTACGAAGTTAGGGTCCAGATGGTTTGTGTGGTGGATATTTCCACAAAATCCGTTTATAACCAGAGATATGCAGTTTTGTCCCAGTAGTTTCTGAATATTTGTTGCCCATACTCCTGGCCATCCCGCGGTGACCTTACGGTTATTATAACCATGAACAGGGTGACATGTATGGTGAAGCAAAGCCGCTATACGCTCACCTTTGATGTTTGCAAAAAGTATTACTCCAACTTCTGGGTCTATGGGCCCTTCTGTATAAAGAACATTAGGGTTGCAGTTTCCTGGATGGGTTTTTGCTTTCCTGTCCCTCATAATAAAACGTCTGTTGAAAGCAACCCTGCCATCTACCCCCCTGCCTACCATGATAGTAACAGGTTGGAGATTTGCAAGTGCCTTACCGATGGCTCCTATGATGCCCTTGACGGCCACAGGGAAATATCTTTCGTCTCCCCCTCTAAGATACCATAATTCAGGAGGCAGACCCTTATACTCTTCAGATATACACTCATGCCCAAGGGAAGGAGTGGAATGGGTTTGCGTTGCGTGAAGCATTATAGATTCAGGAGACAGCCCAAATTTTTTCCTGACATCTGCTTTTATTTTATCAGAAAAACGTCTTGTGATGATAGTAAGGTCCATCTGAACAAAACATGCTCGTTTTCCACTGTGTTCCACTACAAGAGCCTTGGCAAATAGAGGATCCAGAATCTCCTCTACAGGTCTCAGACGTCCAATATCTCCTGCAAGTTGTATGCCTTTTTTCGGTGTAATATCAACTTTTGCTGCACCTGCCTTCCAGTTTTTTGAATAAGTAAGGTGGTTCATTTTTACTCCCTGGCATAATTAGGTATAAAAAGTATTTAGAACCCCGGTCATTTTTTTGCTGACAACAGTATTAAAACACATTTTTTCTACACTATCAAATTTTTCTTCCACAATAAATTTCAGCGGGAATCTTATGAGCCAGACAACTGTGAAATCGTTCCTCATTATAAAATCTAAAATACTTATTTAACCAGCCTCGTGTTTCTCTAATAGATTCATACTCAGACAGGTGCTCTTTTACAGTCCGTCAGAGCCGTTTTATAAAGTAGAAGATTCGGAACTATGCTTTTTATTCCCAACAGATCTCTTTCTCTTCGTATATATAGCCTATATGCCCATCTTGTACACATGTTTGCAAATAACAGGAAGGTATGATAAAATTTTTGATATTGGTTAATGGCGTAAAACAAAAATTGAAGGAGAAGAACAAATGGCTAAACTTGCAATAAATGGTGGAAAGAAATCTGTTACTGACACTTCCGAGGTAAGGTTACCAGTGGTAAGCGAAAAGGGCATCGCTGCTGCCGTTGAGCTGATGAAGAAAGGTGAAATATCAACCTCGCCCATAGTTGATGAATTTGAAAAGGAGTTTGCTGATTTTATCGGAGTCAAATACGGACTGGCGTCTAATAGTGGCACATCTTCATTGCACGAGGCCCTTTTTGCCGTTGGTGTATCTGCTGGAGATGAGGTTATCGTTCCCTCTTTCACTTTTGTAGCAAGTGTTTCCACAATACTTGCCGCAAGGGGAATTCCTGTATTTTGCGATGTAGATATTAATACCCACTGCATAGACCCAAAAGATGTTGAGAGGAAGATAACTTCTCGTACGAAGGCTATTATGGTTGTTCATGTATGGGGCAATCCTTGTGATATGGAACGTATTATGGATATTGCCAAAAAACATAACCTTGCAGTCGTAGAAGACTGCTCACACGCTCACGGCGCTACATGGAAAGATAAAAAAGTGGGTTCTATCGGAGACGCTGGAGGATTTAGTTTACAGGGTAGCAAGATAATGCCTGCAGGTGAAGGTGGTGTGCTTACTACAAATAGTCTTAATGTTTACCAGAGGGCTATTGTATGCGGAAGAGTTGAAAAAATAGATTCTCTTCCTCCAGATTCCCCGAATAGAAAGGCCTCATTAGGACTTGGATTCAAACACAGACCTCATCCCATCGGTATAGCGATTGCCAGAGAACATCTTAAAGAAATCAACCAGTTAAATGATATAAGAGATAGGAATGGAAAATACCTTGACGATGCCCTTTCAGATATCCCGTGTCTGAAACCTCAGAAAGTTCTTCAAGGATGCAGAAAAGTGTACTCTTACCACTGGGGAAATTATGACAAGAACCTGCTTGGCGGTGTATCTCTTGAGGTTTTTTTAAGGGCGCTGGCTGCTGAAGGTGTTAGCTGTGGCCGTGCTGGGTACGGGCGGCTGCATGAAGTTCCACTTTTTGAAAAAGGAAGTATATATTACCATGAATGTTGTCTTGGCAGGTGTCAACATAGTAGGCGGCCTGAACAATTTGAACCCCCCCAACTACCTAATACCCTCTATTTAAGAGAAAATTCATTTACAATGGCTCCCCGTTTTGAGGTCAATTTCAAGACAAAAATAGAGCAGTATATAGATGCCTATCATAAGGTTGCTTCTGCAGTAGATGAACTAAGGGCTTACGAAAAAGATAATGCAGATAAACTGACACCTGTAAAGGTAAGCACGCGCAGCGTTAATCCTGTTTAGACAAAAACTGTTTTTATACGAATTCGCGTAAATATTCACTCAACCACATCATTGCGAGGAATGCGCCTCCCGGTTGTCGTTGCGAGGCGTTTTCTGCCGTGGCAATCCGACATTGGGATTGTGGAGCCTGCCCCGAGTTGTCATTGCGAGCGTATTATGCGTGGCAATCTCAATTGAATGCAAAGGCAGTATTATAACGGCTCGGATTTAAGGATAGAGTAAGGCGACGATGAAATCGACCCGGAGGCATACTGATAGTATGTTGACGAAACCGATGAGGAAGTCAACGACGCTATATCTTTGAAGACGAATGGGTATTACTTTATCATGACATCCCAGTAGCGTGCGCGCTTATCTTCTCCATCAGGACCTGATACTTCAAGCAGAACGACATAGGTTATACCTGGTTTTTCGTAGGTATGAATGGGATTCTGTTCTGTAGAAGTTGTACCATCTCCAAAATACCATTTCCACGAGGTTATATTTCCATAAGAACGGTCTATAAATGCCACCTTGCGGTTGTTCATATCTATAATTTTAAATGTCCAGTCTGCTTCCACTGCTCTGCGAAACTGTTTTTCAATGGGCATCAACCTGAAAGGCAAGGCATCTGAAGCATCTAACCATGGCTGTGGTCTCTCCCCTGAATGTCCTATATGAGTAAGAGAATAAAAAGCATCGTACCCTTTTTCTCCTCCCTTAAAATCAAGAACCATCCAGGTAAGTCCTATTATATTATTCTCTTCAAACCTGGATTCAACGCTGTATTCAGAACCGTAGTAAGAGGCATAGTCAAAAACCGTGATATAAAATTCCAGTATGAGTTTTCCGGCTTCTCCGTGCTTAAAATCATAAGAATATGCATAGTTTGCATAAGGAAATTCTTTTATCCATGGTTGAGAACCCCATACAATTGTCCAGTCTCCGTCTACAGGCGGGGTGAAAATATGGTAGTTTTGGGCATGGTGTCCGGCATTACGGAAGTGGTTTTCAATCGTATCTTTTATTAACGGATTGCTTATAAGGTTACCCCCTGAACGATCTCCATCTACCACAATTTCAAGAATATCGTTTTTATATCCTTTTGCCGTTCTCGAATCTACCCTTTTAAAATCCCAGAAACTGTCATAAGCTTCATATTTGAAATAAAGACGGCTTAATCCTTTTACCCAACCGACAGTCATTTTCATGTCAAAAACTTCAGGGTTATTTGGTTTTCCCTTGACGATATCTTTCATCTGGTCCATACCATAAGTGTATTCAGAAGGCACTATTTCCCAATCATCTATTTTCCCGTCTATCCTAGGTATCTGGTTACGCGGAAACTGGAAGATTTTGAATTCCCTTATATCTTGTTCAGGCTTTTCTTTGGAACCCTGTGCGAAAGTATATGTATTCATTGGAATTGTCAGAAAAAGTATAAGTGTAAAAAAACTTTTACTTTTTAATTTTCCCATTACCTCCTCCATTTTTTATACGGTTGTACCAAAAGTGACTATCCCTTTTGTCCGTGTGGTTCTGTCATCCTAAACTTGTTTTCACCCTTTTTCCTCCGTTATCTATCTCCCATTCCCTTTTATGTCTACGACACAATAAGATGAAAGTTTCATCTATTTTTTAATACAACCTTCAAGGGATTTTCGTTATTATGAGTTTTTTACAAGATTTATTAATATCTGAACCCTCTACCTTTGTTACCTCCTCCTGAAAATTTTCTTCCGCCACCGAAACTATTTCTGCTACCTCTTTCTCTTGGAGGTTTTGCTTTGTTAACCGTAAGTTTTCGTCCACTCAATTCATAACCGTTAAGGGCATCCACTGCTTTTTGAAGAACTTCTTCTGATTCTACTTCAACAAAACCGAAACCTTTTGATTTCCCTGTATAGTTGTCTATAATAAGGGTCACTGTTTTGGTTTCAATACCTTTTTCAGCAAAAAGTTTCTTAAGTTCTTCTTCCGTTGTATTATAATCTAAATTTCCTACATATATCTTATATTCCTGA
>CAZYYF010000075.1:3380-6215 GCA_964650875.1 uncultured bacterium | reverse complement strand
TGACGTCAAGTCAGCACGCCCCTTATGTCCAGGGCTACACACGTGTTACAATGGTTGGTACAGAGAGAAGCAAATCCGCAAGGTAGAGCAAATCTTAAAAAGCCAACCTCAGTTCGGATTGTAGGCTGCAACCTGCCTGCATGAAGCTGGAATCGGTAGTAATCGCGGATCAGCCACGCCGCGGTGAATACGTTCTCGGGCCTTGTACACACCGCCCGTCACGCCAACTGAGTCAGGGGTACCTGAAATTACTTTTTCTAACCGTTTCGGCGGACAGAAGGTAATGAAGGTACGCTTGGCAAGGAGGGCGAAGTCGTAACAAGGCAGCCGTACCGGAAGGTGCGGCTGGATCACCTCCTTTTTTAGGGAGTAAATCTGAAAGGCCGGATACCTCCAAACTATAAAAAAAAGCAAGGGTTATTATCCCTTGCTTTTTTTTTATCTTAAAAGTAAAATCAATAATACAAAAAATAATTTTTAATGGGTATTTTTATTACAATATCTTTGAAGACGAATTGGTATAAGAGTTTTTCCAGGATGAAAATATGGACAAAAAGGATTATTACGAGGTTCTCGGAGTTTCACGGGACTCTTCTATAGATGAGATAAAGAAAGCTTACAGGAATCTGGTGCTCAAATTTCATCCCGATAGAAACCCCGGGAATAAAGAAGCTGAAGAAAAATTTAAAGAGGTTACAGAAGCGTATGAGGTGTTAAGCGACCCGGAAAAAAGGAAAATTTATGACCAGTATGGCCATGCCGGGTTTGGTCCCCAGGGTTTTGACTGGACAGAGGATTTTTCAAGGGTCAAGATGGATTTTTCCGATATCTTTGGAGACATTTTTTCAAGTATTTTTTCTTCAGAGGATTTTAACGCCAGAACAACGCGAGGTTATAGTTCTGTCAAACAACAAAGGGGTTCGGACCTTGAATACAGAATTTCTATTTCTTTAAAGGAAGCGGCCCTTGGGGTAGAGAAGCAGATACATATTTCAAGATATGATGGTTGTACAGCCTGTGCCAATACAGGTAGCAAAACAAAAAAAGGCAGGGAAACCTGTCCAGCATGCCACGGTAGAGGTCAGGTTATTCGCAACCAGAGTTTTTTCTCTATTGCCCAGACCTGTCCTCGATGTAAAGGGGAAGGGCAAACGGTAGTTGACCCATGTTTACATTGCAGGGGAACAGGTAGGGTAAGGACCAATATGCATAGAATTGTCGTAAAAATCCCTGCTGGGATAGAAACAGGTACAAGTTTAAGGCTGAAAGGAGAAGGAGATATCGGTCCTTATGGTGGGCCACGAGGTGATTTGTATGTAACAGTTTTTGTGGAAAAAGACGAGAGATTTGAAAGAAGAAATTCCGATATTATATGCGAAGTTCCTATAACTGTCGTTCAGGCTGTTCTAGGAGCAGAAATAGAAGTTCCTACCCTTACAGGGAAAGTAAACATGAGGGTTCCTGCAGGTTCACAAAATAACAGCCTGTTAAGGTTGAGAAATCTTGGAATGCCTAAATCTTCAGGTTACGGGAAGGGCGACCTTTTTATCAGAATCAGGGTTGTGATACCGACAAGGCTTTCCAGACAGGAAAAAGTACTTTACCAGCAACTTGGCGAGATAGAAAATCCTGACAGCTATCCTGAAATCAAGAAGTTCAAAGCCAGTTTTTAATTTTTTAATGCTGAGTGGTCATATGTGAAGGCTGCTTTTTAAAAGCAGCCTTTTTATTTTGTAGTCCATTTTGTAGTATAATAGAGTATAGAATTTGGGGGCAAGAAAATTAATGGAACCAATTTTAAGAGATGCCGTAGCAGAAATTAATCTCGGTAACCTGCGCCATAATATCAGGCAGGTAAAGAAAAAGATAGGGGATAAGAAAATCATAGCCGTAGTTAAGGGTAATGCTTATGGGCACGGAGTTGTGCCGGTCAGCAGGGTTTTTGAAGAAGAAGGAGTTGATTATTTTGGCGTTGCCATACTTGAAGAAGCCCTTGCGTTAAGACAATACGGAACAGAAAAACCTATTCTTGTCCAGAGTTCTATAGACTGTCAGAGAGTGGAAGAGGTTGTAAGATATAATCTGACACTTGCTTTGTCTGACCTTGAGACTGCTCGGGCACTTTCTTCTGCGGCTTTGCGGTTAAACAAACAGGCGGTTGTTCATATAAAAGTGGATACAGGATTGCACAGGTTTGGTGTTTTTCCGAAAGATGTGCCGGATTTTGTGAAAGAGGTCAGCAGGTTAGAAGGTATTTACATTGAAGGAATATATACCCATCTGGCCGCAAGCAAGGCTACTGGGGAGGATTATGCAAGGATGCAGGTAAACAGATTTGTCAGTGTTCTGGAAGAACTCAAGCAAATCGGATATATCTTACCTTTGAGGCATATAGCATGTAGTACGGCCCTCGTGGAGTTCCCTGAATGTCTTTTTGACATTGTAAGAGTTGGTACGGCTTTTTACGGTATAAAACATATTGAAGGCATTGATCTTAAACCGGTGATGTCATTGAAAAGTAGGGTCTGTTTCATTAAAAAGGTCCCTGCAGGTTCATATATAAGCTACGGTATGAAATACAGGACAGAAAGAGAAACACTGCTGGTAGTTATAAACATGGGTTATGCTGATGGTCTGCCGAGGGCACTTTATCAGGAAGGGCAGGTTCTTATTAGAGGGAAAAGATTCCGATTTGCAGGAATCATTAATATGAACAACGCTATTATAGACGTAGGAGATGAAGATATCTCTGTTGGGGAAGAAGTAGTAATTATGGGAAGGCAGGGACAAGAGGTAATTACCAATGATGAGATTGCTAACAAACTGCAAACTTCT
>CAZYYF010000075.1:0-3280 GCA_964650875.1 uncultured bacterium | reverse complement strand
ACAGTGGAGTCTCTGGTGTAAGAGGCCAAAGACTCTCGAGGAAAAAGAAACAGTTATGATAGAATCTATTCTTACCCAGCGGGCGAACTGGAAAAATGTTGTGCTTGCGGTGGAGAATCTTGAAAGGGCCGGCATATTAAGCATGGAAAAGATACTTGCCTGCGCATTAGAGAACCTGGAACTTCTGATAAAACCTTCGGGATTTTACAGGCTCAAGGCGCAGAGGCTTAAAGTTCTGGCTGATTTCATCCTGAACGGATGTGGTGGTATAAAACAAGCAGAAAATATTGCAACTAATACCTTGAGAAGCCGGCTTCTTGCCCTCAAAGGAGTAGGGGAAGAAACATCTGATGATATCCTTCTTTATGCTTTTGAAAGACCTGTTTTTGTGATAGATGAATATACTAGAAGACTTGCAAAGGAGCTCAAACTTACGGATGATTTTTCTTACGTCCATCTGCAACAGGTTTTTGAACAAGGGCTCGGTAGAAAAAATTATGCGCTCTATCAGGATTTTCACGCGTTGATAGTGATAGATGGGAAAGTAAAAAATAGGGGTGGATAACATATATTTTTATAACCTGACAGGAGTCCGATGATCAGAAGAGGAGTTGCTACTTTTACTTTGGATACAGGCAAGTGTCCAAGGTGGCTTTTTGAACGGATGGTGCGTCTTGGAAGAAGCATGATAGAGGTTATTGTGGCGGAATATGGTCCTGATGAGTTTATTGAACGGATTTCTGACCCTGTCTGGTTTCAGTCGCTGGGAACGGTTCTTGCTTTTGACTGGAATGCTTCAGGGTTGACAACGATACTAACTGCTTCGCTCAAAGAATCCCTGAGAGGCCGGGAGAATGATTTAGGACTGTTTATCTGTGGAGGGAAAGGCAAAACATCTCTGAAAACCCCTGAAGAAATAAGGCAGTGGGGAGAAACTGCCTCTTTTCAAGAAGATAGTATTGAGAAACTGGTGTATAATTCAAGGATGGTTGCCAAGATAGACAGTTCATTGATACAGGATGGTTACAGTATATATCACCATACGTTTTTCTTTTCCAGAAATGGTCTATGGGCAGTTGTTCAACAGGGGATGAATACTACAAACCAAACAGCCAGAAGATACCACTGGTTTTCCAGAAAGGTAGAAGATATGGTCTGTGAACCTCATTCTGGCATAGCAAGTCAGGGTAGCGCCAGCAGCCTCAAAGGAATTGAAAAAAGGTGTTTGAACCTGACAGCCCGAGAGAGTGAAAACACCAGACAACTTTCTACCGAGATGGTAAACAGTTCTTATATGGGTCTTATGAACGACATAAAAATCTTGAGGAAGCATGCAAACAACATGTCAAAAATGGCAGCAGTAAGGCAGGGGGACACCGAAAGTATTTTCCTGGAACTAAACAACAAAGAGTTTTCATGGCATCCTGTTGTGGCTGAAAACTTTACGTATAACAGGTATTTAGAAAGGATATTGTGGACGGTTTGTAATCAGAAGCCGGAAAATTATGAAAATCTTGTTGCTATAAGGGGTGTAGGGGGTAAAACCGTTAGGGCCCTTAGCCTGGTGTCTGAAGTCATTTATGGGGCGGCTCCTTCATACAGGGACCCCGCCAGGTATTCTTTCGCGCATGGAGGCAAAGATGGGACTCCTTATCCAGTTGACAGAAAGACATACGACAGGACCATCGCGTTCTTTATGAACGTGGCAAGGAAGATGAAGGTTCCACCTTCAGAAAAAAACGGTATCATAAAAAAGATTTTAAGTATGTAATAACTACATTATTTTCTTCATTTGCTATTAGGAGAGCAGGTTGAAAAAGATAATTTTAATAGGGTTGTTTGTTTTATGTGTGGTCCCATTGTATCCAGGCGAGCATCTTGTCATTATCTCTCCCCACTGGGAAGGCGTGAGAATAGAGTTGACAAAGGCTTTCAACAGGTGGTATCAGGCAAAATACGGCGAAGAAGTAGCATTAGAATGGATTGACCAGGGCGGCGCTTCTGACAACCTCAAATTTGTAGAATCTCTTTATAAGAAAAACCCTGAAGGTATAGGTATAGATATGTTTTTTGGAGGAGGCATAAGTCCTTACCTGAGACTTAAAGAACTTGACTTGCTGGAACCATATAGGGTCTCAAAGGATATCTTAAAATTTCTGCCAGATAAATGCGCTGGGGTACCTAACTACGACACTAAAGACTTTAGCTGGTACGGCATAGTTTTAAGTGGATTCGGAATACTTTACAATAAAAGGGTCCTTGATTTTCTGAACTTGCCTGTTCCTTCAGACTGGGATTCCCTGGGTGATGGCAGGTATTACACATGGGTTGGCAACGGCGATCCACGGCATAGTGGCAGCTTGCATATGATGTATGAGATTATCTTACAGGCCTATGGATGGCGTAAGGGTTGGAATGTTATCTTATCGATGTCGGGAAACACGAAAAATTTTTCTGCAAGTGCTTCCTCTGTTGCAAAAAACACTTCTTCTGGAGAAGTTGCTGTATCTCTTTGCATTGATTCCTACGCTCTTGCCCAGATAGAAGTCAACGGCGATGAAAACATGGGATTTTTTTTCCCCGAAAACCTCACGGTGATTAATCCTGATGCGATAGGTATCTTGAAAGGTGCAAACAACCTTGTTGTTGCGCAACGTTTTATTGATTACCTGCTGTCTTACGAAGGCCAGCTTCTATGGATGCAGAAGAAAGGAATAACAGGCGGTCCTGAACAATACTCGCTCAACAGGTTCAGTATACGTTCGGATGTGTATGAGCATCCTGATTTAAAAGGCAGAGTTTTTAATCCATATACCTTGAAAGGTGCAATAAATTATAATTTTGATCTAGCAGCAGACAGGTGGAATCTTCTAAACGATATGGTAGGTGCTCTTGTCATAGACTGTCATCGGAGCCTTAAGAAGGCATGGAAGATCTGTCTTGAAACTGAGGATAAACGACTTGAAGATAGGTTTTTTGAGATTCCTGTTGAAGCGGGACTACAAAAATTTTTCTGGGAAAACTGGGCAGATCCGGTTTTCCGTAACCACTATATCAATCAGTGGCTTAATTTTTCAATAGAAAAGTATGATTCTGTGTTGAAGATGAGACGTTTATACAGGTAAAAGATATGATTGGAAAGTAGTGTCACCAAACAGATGGAACTTTTATCTCGGCGTGCCACTAAGAAATGGGAAATAGAGATAAAAAAAAGGTAAATATTCGCTCAACCACGTCATTGCGAGCGTATTATGCGTGGCAATCCGACGTCTTTTGTCGT
>CAZYYF010000074.1:0-6229 GCA_964650875.1 uncultured bacterium | reverse complement strand
TACGCTAATTTCTTCCACATAAAAATGTCTTTTCTTGTATGTGAAAAAACCCTCAAAAATTACATCTATATTTTTTTCTTCCATCTGCTAATTTCCTTTCTCACGAGTTCTGGCGAAGTGCCTCCGGGAGATTTCTTTGATTTGACAGAAAGTTCATAATTGAGGATTTTTCTAATATCTGGAGAAAACTCTGGAGCAAAACTTTTCCACTCCACCATGCTAAGAGAATTAAAGGTTTTATTTTTTTCTATGCAGTACCTTACTATCTTTCCACAAATAGAATGGGCTTGCCTGAAAGGTATGTTTTTCCGTACAAGGTATTCTGCTATGTCGGTTGTAAGGATAAATTCTGTCAGAGATGCATAAATTTTTTCTTTCCTGAACCTTATGCTGACAATCAACTTAGAAAGTATTCTCAATGAGGATAGTGTATCAACAAAAACCTGAAAGGTATTTTTTTTGTCCTCTTGAAGGTCCCTATTATAAGACAAAGGAAGTCCTTTTTGAAGAGTCAATATCGTTGTAAGGGCTCCTATACAGGATGCTGTTTTCCCTCTTATGAGTTCGAGCACATCAGGGTTTTTCTTCTGGGGCATAATACTGGAACCTGTACAATACTCATCAGGAAGTTCTATAAAACCGAATTCCGATGTATTCCAGAGAACCATATCCTCTGCAAACCGCGACAGGTGTACCATAATTATCGCGCATATACTTAATACTTCAGAGAGAAAATCTCTATCAGAAACAGTGTCAAGGCTGTTACTTGAAATATCTGAAAATCCCAGTATCTGTGCCAGGTATCGTCTGTCAATATCAAGGGATGTTCCGCAGCATGCACAGGTACCAGAAGGCAGTACATCAACCCTTTTATACGCATCAGACATGCGGTTTTTGTCTCTCTTAAGCATTTCTATATAAGCAAGGAGATAGTGAGATACCAGTACTGGTTGGCTTTGTTGTAAATGGGTGTAGGCAGGCATTATGACAGGAAACATTTCTTCGGCTTTTCTCAACAGTGATTTTTGTAAAAGCTCTATGCTTTGAACAATATGTTCAACCATCTCTTTTACAAAAAGCTTTTCATCAAGTACAATCTGGTCGTTTCTCGAACGGGCAGTATGAAGTTTTTCTCCTACTTTACCTACTATTTCAACAAGGCGTCTTTCTACAGCAGTATGTATATCTTCGTCTGATTCTTTGAACACAAATTTTCCTTGTTCCATTTCTTTTTTGATAATGGTAAGCCCACGGTTTATTTCTTTTGCTTCATCAGATCTGAGGAATCCTGCTTTTTTTAACATTAGACAATGCGCTACACTTCCTTTGATATCCTGAAAAGCAAGCTGTTTGTCTATCGCCAGAGAGGAAGTAAAATCAATTACATCCTGTCTTATGTTTTTGGCAAACCTGCCTTCCCACATATATTTCATTTTGTTCCTCTTGTTAATAAGTATTTAGTTCCACGTGTTATTACGAGAACCGTACATCGTAGCAATTCTCTGCTTTTTGTGAGTCTATTTCCAATTTCCTTTTATATCTCATCGGTACGTCTGGATAAAAGTTTCATCTGTCTTTAATTATATCTCACTGATGGTGTTAGGTCAATAAAATCGTGAGAATATGCTATAATAAGGTATGGGGAAAAAGAAAAAAGCCGTCGGACTTATTTCTGGGGGACTTGACAGTATTCTCTCACTGTATCTAGTGAAACAACAGGGATTTCACATTATAGGAATATATATATTGACCCCTTTTGTTTCTGGATTCGGGGAAAAAACACTGAAAAACCTGAAAAAGTTTTCAGACTGTGCTGGTTTCAAACTAATGGTGATAGAAACGGATGATGATTATCTAGATATAGTAAAACATCCCCGTTATGGATACGGCAGGAATATCAATCCATGTATAGACTGTCACATCTACATGCTCAAAAAAGCCAAGAAGGTAATGGAAAGAGAATCTGCCGATTTTGTGTTTACGGGCGAAGTACTCGGACAGAGAGGTAAATCACAGACAAAAAATGCGCTAGGACTTGTTGAAAAAGGTGCATTGCTGGAGGGAAGATTGTTAAGACCACTGTCGGCTTTGCTTTTGCCGCCAACTATTGCAGAAATTGAAGGCATTGTTGATAGAAACAAACTGTTAGCCATTGAAGGTAAAACCAGGAGCGTCCAGT
The DNA here is from genome assembly GCA_964650875.1 of uncultured bacterium. Classification (GTDB taxonomy): domain Bacteria; phylum Ratteibacteria; class UBA8468; order B48-G9; family JAFGKM01; genus JALNXB01. The sequence continues at coordinate 4,050 of CAZYYF010000074.1, read as the reverse complement.
TATCTCTTGTTGAACAACAAAAACTTACATATTACCAGACGCCAGCAGGAGGCTGCCTTCTTACAGAAAAAGGGTTCTGTCAAAGGCTCAGTGACCTGATAGACAATAAACCTGATGCCTGTAAAGACGATTATCTATTACTACAACTAGGAAGGCATTTCAGGATTTCTTCTGACACAAAGGTAGTTGTTTCACGCGACGAATCTGAAAGCATAAAAATGGCAGTACTTGCAGGAAAAGATAAACACCTTATTTCTTCACCGGAAATTGCGGGCATTATGGCTATTGTTGATGGAAAACTAAATAATCTTGCCCTGGAAATTTTTGCTTCTTATGCATCCAAGAAAACAATAGAAGTTTGCATAACAAAAGGTTCTTCTTATGTGTTGACTAAAACCGTTATCGGAAAAAGTAAGTTTGAATACCACAAATATCTTTTATGAAAAACATCAACCCAAAAGAAAGGTTTTACAGAAATATCATAGATTCCAGCAGACTGAAAAAATATGAAGTAAAAGTTGAAGAAACTGACCTTCTTGTATTCTCTGAAAAATATCTTGATAATGAAATTAAACGAGAAGTAATGATACAAAGGCAAATAATAAAAAACTACATACGTTGGAATCCTGAATTCTATACATCCTTTTCTCCGGTTGTCTGTAAGAGCCAGGAAGAGATTATCAAACTTATGTGTTTATCTGCCGAGATGACCCAGACAGGACCTATAGCTTCTGTTGCGGGAGCAATCGCTGAGGTAGTGGGGAAAAAATTACTTCTTCCAGGTGAGTTTTTTATAGAAAACGGAGGTGATATATACGCAAGAATTGACAGAGAATTTATTGTTGGAGTTTATGCTGGAACTTCGCCTTTCTCCATGAAGGTGGGTATTAAATTAAAAGGGAGTAATATCCCTGTGGGAATAGCCACATCCAGTGGAACTGTGGGACATTCGTTTAGCTATGGCAATGCTGATGCTGTAACTGTAATTTCCAGATCAGCGACTTTTTCTGATGGCGCAGCGACATATTTTGGCAACATAGTAAAAGGCTCCATAGAACAAAAGATGATAGAAGAGGAATTAAGAAGGTTCCCTTTTGTTGAGGGGCTTCTTATAATAAAAGGAAAGGAGATGTTTTTATGGGGAGAAATGGAACTGGTTTCTTTTTGAACATATCTAAAAAAAGGACTACATTTGGGTGGCTATTTTTTGTCATTGTGGTTGTAGTTGGAAGAGGAGATAAAACGAATATCATTGCCGCCGGGCCCTTTCTTCTTATCGGACTTTTCTTAAGATGTTTAGCAGCTGGGACCATTAAGAAAAATGAAGTACTTACTACCTCCGGACCTTATAAATTCTGTCGTCACCCGTTGTACCTTGGAAGTTTTTTTATAGCCATAGGACTGGTTATCGCGTCAGCACATCCTTTGACGTTCGTCTACTTTATTATTCTTTTTCCTATGACATACATACCTGCGATGTTTTCAGAAGAAAAATTTTTACAGTCCAGGTTCGGAAATGCATACCTTGACTATAAAAATAAGGTACCTATGCTGTTACCAAAGGTCTTACGCATAAACCTTGTTGAAAATTTTTCATGGCGGCAGTTGCTGAAAAACGAAGAATATTTAAATATAGTAGCAGTTTTTGCTGTTATTATCATCCTTTTAATAAAAGCCTATTTTGTATCTTTAAAATAGTTCTGTCGGGTAACGGAAATAAAGCATACTCAAAAGGGTACATGAACTTTTCAAGTATAAGATAGAAAAGTTTATTGATAATCTAATATGAAATTTATTTTATATGAAATTTATTTTACCTGTATCATTATAAATGGTATAATTTACGTATATATTCACTCAACCACGTCATTGCGAGCGTATTATACGTGGTAATCCGACGTCTTTTGTCGTTGCGAGCCGTCTTTCGGCGTGGCAATCCCTCCGGTTCTCGCAATGACAACACGGTGTTCAGTGAATATTTACTAATTTACTTTGTCACAATTCTAAGATTGTAATCTTGTGACAAAATATAAAATTTTGTTGACATATTTGTATTTAGTGTATATAATTATGGGTAAAAGGTTAAAAACTGGATAATAACACTTTAACAGGTTTTGAAAAAAAAAGGAGAAAATGGAAGTTACAATAAAAGAACTTTTGGAAAGCGGCGTATATTTTGGTCATCCGACGAGACAGTATGACCCAAGGATGAAGAAATACCTGTATGGCAGAAGACAGGGAATATATATCATTGATATTGAAAAAAGCCTTCAAAAGATAAAAGAGGCAGGCGAATTCTTAAAAAAGGCATCTGTAGCAAAAAAAATAATCCTCTTTGTGGGCACAAAAAAGCATGCACAAAATGTGATAAAAGAATATGCTGAAGCATGCGGTATGCCTTATGTGAATTACAGATGGATAGGGGGTGCTCTTACAAATTTCCATCAGATAAGAACAAGAATAGAACGCCTTGAAGAGATAGAAGAACTTGAAAAAAGCGGTAAACTGGAACTTTATCCCAAAAAAGAAGCCTCCCTTATATTAAAGGAAAAGAAAAATCTTCTGAAAAAATTTGGGGGCATCAGAACCTTAACTAAATATCCGGATGTAATAATAGTTGTAGATGTACGTAAAGAGATAAACCTTGTACGGGAAGCCAAAAAAGTCGGTTGTAAGATAGTAGGGATTGTTGATACCAATAGTAATCCTGAACTTGTTGATTATCCCATACCTGCCAATGATGATGGTCTGAAATCCATAGCATTGATATTAAAAAAACTTTCAGAGTCCATCATTGAAGGCAAGACTGAATCTACGCAAATTCTTGATGCTGCGGAAATATCCGGGAAGCAAGAGTCTGCGGTTGAAAGTGATAATGTTCCTACGCAAGAAGTAAAGGAACCTGTAACCAATAATGCCATAGAGCAAAAGGGAAAGGAGAAAGGTAATGAAGGTTGATTTATCTTCAGTAAAACAATTACGGGAAACGACAGGCATAAGTGTGATAGAGTGCAAAAAGGCTCTTGAAGAAGCAGGAGGCGATATTGAAAAGGCTCTTCTATTGTTAAAGAAAAGAGGAATGCTTGTATCTGAGAAGAAATCTATGAGAGAAACCAAAGAAGGATTAATAGGCGCTTACGTTCATCTGACTGGCAAAATAGGTGTCCTTATAGAGGTTAACACAGAAAGTGATTTTGTGGCAAGAACCGAAGATTTTAAAGAACTGGTAAAAAACCTCACTTTACAAATAGCTGCCTCAAATCCATCATGGATTGATAAAAACTCCATTCCTAAGGAAGTTATATCTCAGCAAAAAGGAATTATAGTAGAACAGTTTCAGGGAAAAAATAAACCCCCTGCTGTCATAGATAAGATAGTAGAAGGAAAACTCAATGATTTTTATAAAGAGCATGTTCTGCTTGAGCAAGGATATATCAAAGAAGAAACTATGACGGTAAAAGAATATATAGATTCTAAGATAGCGAAGCTTGGAGAAAACATAAAGGTAAAAAGATTTGTAAGATATGAAATAGGAGAGTAAAATATACCACTATAAATAAGAGGAGGCATAATGGAATTTGAAACCGGGTATCTCTTGGCTCTCATAGTAATAGGCATTAGTTTTCTGGGGTTTTTTCTTGCTTTGATGATTGATGAGATAAATAAAAGGAAAGGGATAATTATTTTTATTCTTTCCTTACTACTATGTGGGTTAGGAGCGTATTATTATTATATAGTAGGACAATGGCAAAAAAGCAAAGGCGGATATTCCCCCAATAAGTTAAATTACTATCTTTACATTTACAGACAACAACCTACTGCTTCAGAGATACCTTTTTAGAACACTTATACCAATTCGTCTTCAAAGATATAGCGTCATTGATTTCCTCATCGGCTTCGTCAACGTACTATCAGTATGTCTCATCGCCGATTTTGTCGTCGCCTTGCTCTATCCTTAAATCCGAACCGATATAATACTCGCCTTTGCATTCAATGCTGCTGCTTATTTTTTGAAAATTTTTGAAGGTTTGAAAATAATTTTGTCTTTTT